>JAYTRS010000540.1:0-2684 GCA_043746065.1 Bacteroidota bacterium
AATGGATTTTTACCTACTTTTTTTGTACAACAAAAAAGTGTTATGCAAATAACAACAGTACTAAATGATAATGTATATGTTTTTGTTTTTTTCAACTACTGTTGTGCTAGCCTTTCACAATTTTTTTTATAATAAAATCGTTACCAAAATAAATACGAATAAAATAAACCCCAAGATTTAATGTTGCCAAACTTAAATCTATCCCTTTAAATTTATCGCTAATAACTACTGTGTTTACTAATTGCCCTATATAATTATATAGTTCAACTTTAGTTATTTCGGTTTTGCGTTGAGTTACAATATGCAAAACATCGCCAATTGATGGATTAGGATAAATACTTGTACCATACACTGGCGTGCTATCGGGCCTAAAAATATTTTTTTGTGTAAACGCGCTTACACAATCTGTCTTTACTAACAAAAAAACGGTGTAACTTGTGTCTTTTTTTAAATACGAATGGTAAACGTTATGTCCGCCAGAAACTTTATATAAATCGGCAACTTTACCATCGCCAAATGCCCAATGGTATTGCACAAACGGACCATAAATTGTATCAATAGCGCTAAATAAAACAGAATCTTTAGTTTGTTTTATAAAAAAATTACCAGTTAATTTATTTGTAAAATATACCTGCACCGTATCAATAATAGTGTTAGAGGTTATTGTATTAAAAACAGTTAATTTTACAATACGCTTACCAATAGTTTTATAATAATGTATTGGTGATGTTTGAGTAGAGGTTGTGCTATCGCCAAAATCCCACAGGCAAGATGAATAGCACGATGATAAATTAACAAACTGACTTTGGCAAGTTTGATAATCAAAATTTGCTTTTAATACATTATCAATATAAAAATCGCGTATAATACTAATAAAATGTCCATTATCGCCATCTAATTCTACCCTAAAAATACCAGTATGTGGAAATTTGAATTTTATATTAATATTGGTTGATTTATAAAGTGTATCGTAATTAGCCCCATTTTTTTCAAAAATAGTCCAATAGTTATAATCTGCTCTTACAGATGTATTTGTAAAACGAGTAGTATCGCCAAAGCATAAATTACTCACCTCAAAATTTACAACTGGTGCTGGGTGGCGAGCGTAAAAGCAATTTATATTTATATAAAACACAATTGTAAGTGCTATTAACTTAGTAAACTTAGTCTTATATTTTTTACAACTATTACACATTTGTATCTAATCAAAATTAACGATTTTATTTGTTAGTTATTTAATTATTTAATACCTTTAAATTATAATGAAATTGTTTTTAAAAATACTAATAGCACTATGCTTTATATATTCTTGCAAAAAGAAACCAAAATCTAGTACTACTGATAGTGCAAAACTATATACATTTATTAGTTTAAAAGCTGATCGCGATACAATACAAAAAGGAAATGTTACCAACATAAAAGCTGATTTTTCGGGTTCAGGAACTTGTTCTTGGGCAGCATCAGCAGGCGATATTTTTGGAAGCGGTAATATAATTTTATTTGGGGCAAGTTCTTGCTGTAGTGGTAACCATACTATTACTTGCACATTAACCGATAGTAATAAAAATACTGAATCAAAAACAGTAATTGTAAAAGTAAATTAACACAATGAAATATTTATTTTTTAGTTTATTTTTTATTTTAACACAAACTAAAAATGGTTTTTCGCAATGTTGTGGTGGCTGTAACCCCATTGGTGGCAATACCAACCAAGGTACTTTGCCAAAAAATGTTTTACAATTAAATTCCTATTATAAGTATGGTTACTCCGAAGGGTATAAGGAAAGCGACCATATTTCTGATTTTAAATTTGTAAAAAATGCAACTAGTAATTTTATTAACTTGCAAATTGGCTACGGTGTAACAAAACGTTTTACTGCACAGGTAGAAGTTGGTTATTATTTAAACCGAACACAAAATTTTGTAACCATTGGTACTTATACTATTCCATCTTTAAATGGTTTTGGAGGCTCATCAGCAATTTTAACTGGCAAATACAATATTGTAAAAGATACTACTCACGATTTTGAGTTTACTATGGGGCTTGGCGTAAAAATGCCTTGGGGGTTTGCACCGCAAATAGTTAATGGTGTTGAGTTAAGCGAAGATGTGCAGCCTAGTAATGGCGCTTATGGGTTAATATTACAATCGTTTTTATTTAAACAATTTGACAAAAGTAATATACGTGTTTTTTTAATAAATGGTATTACTTATAATACTGTAAATCAACGAAACTATAAAGAAGGCAACACTTACTTAACATCGTTTTTTGTGAGTAAAACTTTTTTACAAAATATTACGGGCATTTTTCAATTAAGAAATGAAATTAAAGATTTTGCTTATAGAGATAATTTAAAAGTTTCATCATCTGGCGGATATAAATTTATTTTTGTGCCGCAATTAAATTACAGAATTAAACAAAACTATAATGTATCGGTACTTTATGAGTTACCTATTTACCAGTACTATAATGGCATACAACTTAACGACAAGTATGCTTTTACAATAAACTTAAACATACGTTTTGGCGTAACCAAAAGTGCAAACCAATTGTGCACTAAGCCAAATTAAAAGTAGAAGGTCAACAACTTCTCCTTTTTTTATTACTTACAAACCCTAAATGTTCGTTTTTGTTGTCGTTTATTATATTCGCTTTTATAGCAAGCCACAATTTTGCACTTTTA
>JAYTRS010000541.1:0-8396 GCA_043746065.1 Bacteroidota bacterium
TTTTTGTTTTTGCCCAAAGCTTTATTAAACCGACACAAAGGCATATTGGTTTAACACAATGCCACATTAGTACACCACAAAGACATATTGAAGTAGCACAAAGCCATATTGGTTTAACACCTTGGGGTGGTCCAGCGCCAACTATTATTATTACCAATTATGATATGACTGATGCTTTTTCGTATACAGGACCAACTAATTGGTGGGATATAAATATAACTTATGGTCGTGCTTTTTGTACTACGGCTCTAAACCCTTAAAAAATTAAATATGAAAAATAAACATTTAGCATATTTATTACTATTAATTTGTTGTTTACGTAATGTGTATAGCCAGCAATTGCTATACACATTACAAACAAACGAAAATTCTTATTTTAGTAGTATTATTAATGAAACAGGCAGTAATAATTATTTAATCACTAACTATAATGCTAATTATTCTTCGCTACAGTATACAAAAAATCAAATTTTAAAAATTAGCCCTACTGGTGTAGTGTTAGATTCGTTAAACTTTAATCCCAACTTTTTGTTTTTTGGTCCTGTTGTAGCTGCTAATAATTTTTACTATTGCTATGGGGCAATTAGAAAAGTGTATAGCCCAAAGTTTACTACCTATAGTAATATTTTATATAAAATAAACCAAAATTTAGATATAGTACAACAAATTATTACTGATACAACATATAACGAAGGAATTTTTGAAAATCGTATAGTTGTAAAAAACAACCATTTATATTTGGGTAGTACGCGAGCTAATTATGCATCAAATGTTACTTTAAATACTTTACATTTTTACAAGGTTGATTTTAATTTAATAAAAAAAGATTCGGCTATATTTAATGGTAATGCTTTAGATGCTTTTGCTAGTTACGGTAATAAGTTATTGGTATGTGGTGGTCCATTTGCTATGGGCTCACCTTATGGTAATAGCCAAGTAATGGAGTTAGATACTAATTTTAATGTATTAAGTAGGTTTAATTTAGATAGTTTAAGTTATGTAAATCCTGGCTGTGGTGAGAAAATTGGTATCAGTGGTGGGTCTTCAATTAGTTTTCATTCATTATCTTCTAATAAGTATGCTGTTATTGGTTGTTACCCAGTGGTTACATCGGCAAATTGTGCCAACAAATACCAAAACATTACAGCAATTATTAAAAATAACAGCCAAGTATTAAAAAGTAATATAATTGGTAGTACATATAAAGATAATGTAATTACAGGTAATGCAGCAAGTAGTATGCGTTACAATTATATTTATACTGCGGCAACAGTTGGTTATAATCAATCAAATCCACTACCCCCTCAAACAAATACCACACAAGTATTAGTACATAAAATAGATACTGCAGGTAATTTAATATGGGCAAAGTATTTTGATGAACCAAACTTTTATTACATTGCCTATGGCACTTGTGCAACAGCCGATAGCGGGGTTGTAGTAAGTGGTATGCGTTACAATTTACAATACCCTATTGTACAAAATATTTGCGAAGGTTTTATAATGAAGTTAGATAAAAGTGGTAACCAACAATATGTGGGCATAAAAAATAACACTGGGGGCTTTAGTACTAATTATCATAAATGCTACCCCAACCCTGCAAACAATTCATTGTATTTTGATTTGCCATTACAAGAGAATATTGAAATTAAATTATATACTGCCATAGGGCAACAAGTGTTGCTTGAAACTAATTATCAAAATATTTCGCAAATAAATATTAGTGGCTTAAGTAATGGGACTTATTTTTATAAAATAAAAACTAAAAAAAATAATTATTCAGGTAAGTTTATAAAAGAGTAATTTTAAAAAAAACTAAAAAGCCTATTCAATTTAATGAATAGGCTTTTTAGTTTTTTTTTCCCACCACAAAAATTTATTATTAATTTAATTTATTAATTTTATAGCTAACGCGCTATCAGTAAAAAACTATATTTATTACCTCTTATATCCCTTTAGTTGCTTTAGTCTTGCGTTCTATCTTAGCGCCTCCTTCATCCCTTTAATCTAGTATCTCTTTAGTCTTATTTCCAATCGTCCCGCCTATTGTTGCCATAAGTATCTCTATTCTATATTTTTAGTACATTTATTGTCGCAATTAATAGTCTTAATCATGAACCAAGCATATATAATAAATGGCGTACGCACCGCTATTGGTAGTTTTGGTGGCACTTTATCCACCATTCGTACCGATGATTTAGCCGCCTTCGCATTAAAAAAATTAGTAGAAAAAAATCCTACACTTAATTTTAATCAAATAGGCGATGTAATTATGGGCTGTGCCAATCAAGCAGGCGAAGATAATCGTAACGTGGCCCGTATGGCTTTATTATTAGCAGGTATGCCAATTACTGTACCAGGGCAAACCGTAAATAGGCTATGTGCCAGCGGTTTAAGCGCTGCTATTGATGCCGCACGTGCTATACAAGTAGGCGATGAAGATTTTATGATTGCCGCTGGGGTTGAAAACATGACGCGTGGCCCTTTAGTTATGGGTAAAGCAAGTACTGCCTTTGGGCGCGACCAACAATTATTTGATAGTAGTTTTGGATGGCGATTTATTAATCCAAAATTAAAAGAAATGTATGGCGTTGATGCCATGGGCGAAACGGCCGAAAATGTTGCAGAACTATACAAAATTAATAAAGCCGATCAAGATGCATTTGCTTTTTGGAGTCAGCAAAAAGTTATAAAGGCTATTGCCAATAAACGATTTGAAAAAGAAATTGAAGCCATTGAAATTCCTCAACGCAAAGGCAACCCCATTATTTTTGCTACCGATGAGTTTGCAAAACCAAACACCACTTTAGAGGGTTTACAAAGCCTTAAGCCGTCGTTTAAAAATAATGGTACCGTTACCGCAGGCAATGCCAGTGGCTTAAACGATGGTGCCGCTGCTATTTTATTAGCGAGCGAACAAGGCATTAAACAAAATAATTTAAAACCCTTAGCCCGTATTGTAAGTTGTGGTATTGCTGGGGTTGAACCTCGTATTATGGGTATTGGCCCTGTAGAGGCTGCCAACAAAGCTTTAAAGCGAGCAGGCTTAACGTTTAAAGATATTGATTTAATAGAATTAAACGAAGCTTTTGCTGCACAAGCCTTAGCCTGTACACGTACTTGGGGCTTAGTAGATAATGATGAGCGTATAAATATTAACGGTGGTGCTATAGCTTTAGGACATCCATTAGGTATGAGTGGCGCACGTATTTTAAATTCGGCAGCTATTGATTTGCATATCCATAATAAAAAATATGCCTTAGTTACCATGTGTATTGGGGTTGGACAAGGGTATGCTGTAATTATAGAGCGTTGTTAAAAAAATAGTATATTAGTAATTAATTTAATTAACACTTATGAATTTTAAATATTTTATACTCTTCTTTTTTTTAACCATTGCGCTAATAAGTTTTTCGCAAACAGCCGATATTAAAGCATTAAGCACTAGTGCCGAAGCTAAATTAAAAATAGAAAATTACGAAGATGCTTTAGATGAATACTTACAACTATTGGCGCTTGATAATAAAAATGAAATTTATAATTACAATGCGGCAGTATGTTATTTAAATACAAATAACAATAAAGCAAAAGCAGTGCCCTATTTAGAAATTGTAGCCCGTAACGAAAAACATAATATTAATGCCGATTATTTATTAGGCAGAGCATACCAATATGCTAATCGTTTTGATGAGGCCATTACTGCCTTTGAAAAATTTAAAAAAAATGCAAAAGGCAAAGAAGAAAATTTAAAAACCGTTGACCAAGAAATACAACATTGTATTAATGCTAAAGAACTTGTAAAGTTTCCAATAAATGTTATTTTTCAAAACCTTGGTAAAAATATAAATTCAGAGTTTGCCGATTATTATCCCTTTGTAAATGAAGATGAAGCCTACCTTATATACAATACCAAACGCCCTAAAAATAAAGATATTGAAAAATTAGCCAATGGGCAATACCTAAACTCTATACACCTTTCAAAAGTAATTAATGGGCAATATATGGAAAGTGATATTGTAGGCAAGCCACTTTGCGAAGGCAACTCAGGCGAAGAAGTAATTGGTATGAATGCCAAAGGCAATATTTTATTAATTAACAAACCCAACTTTAAAGGCGAAGCCAAACTTTACTTATCTACCACCGATAAAAATGGCGAGTTTAGTAAGTTAAAAGAATTACCATCCACTATTAATGGCTCTGGCGATGTAATTGCAGCGGCTATAAATAACGATGCTACCACTATTTATTTTGCAAGCGATAGAAAAGGTGGCTTAGGAGGGACTGACATTTATATGTGTAATATGCTGCCGACAGGTAAATGGAGCGAAGCAAAAAATATGGGTATCGAAATTAATACTATTTATGATGAAGATTTTCCAAACCTTTCCCCAGATGGAAAAACTTTATACTTTAGTAGTAAAGGGCATAGCAGTATGGGAGGTTACGATATTTTTAAAGCTAATTTAAACGAAACTACTAACCAATTTGAAAAAGTTAAAAACATTGGCTACCCTGTAAATACAAGTTACGATGATTTAAATTTTAGAATAAGTAAAAATGGCCGTTATGGATACGTTAGTAGTTTACGAGGCGGTGGCTTGGGTGATTTTGACATTTATCGCGTATCGTTTAACGATGTGGAAGTGGATTACACTGTAATTGTGGGGCAGGCAATGGCTAAAGATACTTCAAATAAAATAGATTATCGTAATACCTTTATTTCAGTAAATGATAATATTACAAACGAAATTGTAGGCAATTATATTCCTAATCCTTCTTCAGGCCGTTTTATTATTATTTTACCCCCTGGTAAATATTCTATTATTGTAGAGTCACCAGGCTTTAAAGATTATAAATACCCTATCGAAATTTTTGATAAAGTATCCTATCAATCCGAAATTAGTTTAACCATACCACTCTCAAAATAAAAAATATGATTCATAATTTAGCACTACAAAATAGTATTTTTAATCAATTTATTGCCGAAATACGTGATGTAAACATTCAAAAAGATAGTATGCGTTTTCGTCGTAATTTAGAACGTATGGGCGAAATATTTGCTTACGAAATAAGTAAAACTTTAGCGTATACAGATACTAAAACAATCACGCCCTTGGGCGAAGCCGATACTAAAACATTAACGGAGCAACCTGTAATTGCTACCATTTTAAGGGCAGGCTTACCTTTACACATTGGTATTTTAAATTATTTTGACCAAGCACAAAATGCCTTTGTAAGTGCTTACCGTCGCCATAAAAAAGATAATAGTTTTGAAATTGCTTTAGAGTATGTGGCTTGCCCCGATTTAACCGATAAGGTTGTTATATTATGCGACCCCATGTTAGCCTCTGGCGCATCAATGGCATTAACCTATAGAGCACTTTTAGAAAAAGGAATTCCAAAACACACCCACATTGTTACAGCTATAGCTAGCCAACAAGGCATTACGCACATAAAAGCAAGTATGCCAAATGCCAATTATACAATTTGGTGCGGCGCCGTTGACGAAGAATTAACCGCGCACTCCTACATTGTACCGGGCTTAGGCGATGCCGGAGATTTAGCGTTTGGAAGTAAATTATAATTGTTTTTTTTAAGAAACACCTATAGACTAATGACTATAAACTAACGACTTTAGACTACAGACAAAATAATATATGGAATCTTTAAAACTAAAAATTACCTTACCCATAGCTGCACAAAAATTATACACTGCTTGGCTTAATAGTAAGCAACATACAGCATTTTCAGGTGGCGAAGCAATTATTAGCAATAAATTAAATGAAACATTTACTGCCTGGGATGGATACATTACAGGTAAAAATTTAGAATTAATCCCTTATAAAAAAATTGTACAAAGTTGGCGAACAGCAGAGTTTAAAGCCGATGCGCCCGATTCGATATTAGAATTAACCTTTGAAGAAAAAAACGAAAAAACAACCTTACACCTTTACCATCATAACTTACAAAAAGGTGATGCTAAAAAATATACCGATGGTTGGAAAGCAAGTTATTTTGAACCCATGACAGAATATTATAAGTAATAGTAAAATGATTTTAATAGACGGAAAAAAAATATCGCTTCAATTACAAGATAACATTGCTTTAGAAGTAAAACAATTAATGGCCGAGGGTAAAAAACAACCCCATTTAGCTGCCGTTTTAGTGGGTAACGATGGCGGTAGCGAAGCTTACGTAGCCAATAAAATTACTGCTTGCGAACGGGTGGGTTTCAAATCTACACTTATTCGTCACCCCGATTATGTTACCGAAGAAAAATTATTACAAACCGTAATTGATTTAAATAATAACCCCGATGTAGATGGCTTTATAGTACAATTGCCTTTGCCACGCCACATTAATGAGCATAAAATTATTGAAGCCATTTTACCAAGTAAAGATGTAGATGGCTTTCACCCCATAAATGTAGGACGTATGGTTTTAAACTTACCCTGTTATGTAAGTGCTACGCCTTATGGTATTGTTCGTTTATTAGAAAACTATAATATACAAACCAGTGGTAAAAATTGTGTAATTATTGGGCGTAGCCACATAGTGGGTTTACCATTAAGTATTTTAATGGCTAAAAATACAATGTTTGGTAATTGCACGGTTACCCTTTGCCACAGTAAAACCGAAAATTTAATACAACACACCCAAAAAGCCGATATTATTATTTGCGCCTTAGGTAGCCCCCAATTTTTAAAAGCAAATATGGTGAAAGAAGGCGCTGTAGTAATTGATGTAGGCACTACGCGTGTGGCAAGTACCGAAACAAAAAGTGGCTTTAAATTAATGGGCGATGTTAAATTTGACGAAGTGGCACCCAAGTGCAGTTATATAACACCAGTACCTGGTGGTGTAGGGCCTATGACCATTGCTTCATTAATTAAGAATACACTATTAGCCGCTAAAAACGAAATTTACAAATAGTACTATTACGTAGTTTTTATATTAAATAATATTTACTTGTGTAGCGCCATAACCGTATTCTTTATACGATCCATCGTGGTAGGTAATACCTTTAATAAGTTGTAAGCGAGCAATAATTTCTTGTTTTAAACGCCCGTTACCCACGCCATGAATAAAAATTATTTTTTTCATTCGTTTAATAATTGCATTATCTAATTCTTTTTCAAATTTTTCTAATTGAATGTTAAGCATATCATAATTAGATAAGCCACTGGTAGATGGTATTAACTCATCAATGTGTAAATCAACTTCTTTCTCAAGCGATTTTAAATACTCTTTGGTTGATTTTGATGTTTTAGCTTTTGAGTTAAACTCTTTTATGCTTTTTAGTTTTGCAATATCAACCAGGCTTAACTCTTGGTGTACTTGGTGTTGACTAATAAACTCATCTTTTAATAAAAAGCCATATACTGCAAATTTAAACTCATCGTGTTTAATGGCTTTAGCATCTGCAATTGTTTTGTGCGATATATTTATGATTTCGGCAACTGGTAATTGCGCTTTAAAGTGTGTATTTTTAAATAGTAAACATTCTATTTTATGATAACAATACTCTTTAAAAAACTGAATTTTAACTTGTTTTAAAAATACTTTTTGGTAGGCCCCAACCTCGCCATGTTTAAGCGTTTGAAAATAATCATCGTCTTTGATAGAATAAGAGTATAATATATTAAAGCTTGAGGCATTAAATAAATACAATTTATAATCGCTTACTAAACTCGGTAATTCGTGGTCGGGTTCAATTATAAAATAAATTGCATCAGTTAAGTGTGCATCGTGGTTTAACTCAATGTTTTCGGCATCTTTATCAATAATTAACTCGGTATGTATGGGTACTAGTTGGTTGGCTAAAAATGGTATTTCAAAACCATCTTGCATTTCAACATACACCGTTTGTTTATCTTTTATTTGCGATACTACGCCCTCGCCCGTTTCGTTTAAAAACCTAACCTTATCTCCTATTCTTAGTTTCATTACAAATTAATAATTTAAAACATTATTCTGTAATAACAAATATAGTCTGTTTTTATTATCTTACAATTACAAATCGTTTACTAAGGTTTTGTGTAGTGTTGCTTTTTAAATTTAAATAATAAACACCCGCTTTTAGTTCTTTAGTAGTTATAGTAACTTGTTTATTCTTAAACGTAATTTCTTCCTCCCTAACCTCTTGCCCCAAACTATTTAAAATTGTTAATTGATAATTGTTTGTTTAGCCTGCCACCTCACCTGCTATTTATTTTACCTTACCAATACAACAAACCCCTTGTAATTTTTAAACTCTCCGTTTAGTGTTTCGGTTTCTATGATGTAAAAATAAGTAGCACTTGGCATAAGTTGTCCTTTGTAGTTTCCGTCCCATATTAAAAGCATTAAGTCATTTTGTGTGGTGGAACTTGTTTTAAATACCTCGTTACCCCACC
>JAYTRS010000542.1:0-8373 GCA_043746065.1 Bacteroidota bacterium
TAAACTCATCAATTTTTTCTTTATTTTGAGCGCTAACAAATAGGCAGTTTGTATTTAAATTTTTCATCCACGTATTTTTGATATCCTGTAGCGATAAATTATCGCGGGTACTAGGCGTTAAATCATCTTCCTCTTTTGGCGTATAACTAAAAGCATCTATTTTATTAAATACTAAAATACAGGGTTTATCAGCAGCGCCAATATCTTGTAAGGTTTGTTTTACAACATTAATATGTTCTTCAAAATTTTTATGCGAAATATCAACCACATGTATTAATACATCCGCCTCACGCACCTCATCTAAGGTTGATTTAAAACTTTCTACCAATTCGGTAGGTAGTTTGCGAATAAAGCCAACCGTATCGCTTAATAAAAAAAATAAATTTTCAATGGTTACTTTTCTCACAGTCGTATCTAGGGTTGCAAACAATTTATTTTCGGCAAATACATTGCTTTTACTTAATAAATTCATGATAGTGCTTTTACCAACGTTTGTGTAACCCACCAATGCTACTCTAATTAATTCGCCACGGTTTTTACGTTGGGTAGCCATTTGTTTATCAATATCTTTTAAGCGATCTTTTAGGGCCGAAATTTTATCGCGCACAATTCGTCTATCGGTTTCAATTTCTTTCTCCCCTGCTCCACCACGTGTGCCTGTGCCTCCACGTTGCCTTTCTAAGTGCGTCCACATACCCGTTAAACGTGGCAGCATGTATTGATATTGGGCTAATTGAACTTGTGTTTTAGCATGTGCGGTTTGTGCACGTTGTTCAAAAATTTCTAAAATTAAGGTCGTTCTGTCGAGTATTTTTTTACCTAATTCTTTTTCTAAATTACGTTGTTGAGAGGGCGATAATTCATCATCAAAAATTATAACATCCACTTTATTTTCAATGGCAAAATTTTTAATTTCAGATAGTTTTCCTTTACCAATAAAGGTTGCTTTATCTGGGCGTTCTAATTTTTGAGTAAATGTTTTTATAGTTTTTAAGCTATAGGTTTCGGCTAAAAAAGCAAGTTCTTCTAAGTACTCGTTAGACAACCCATCGTCTTGCATTTTATTTATAACACCTATTAAAACACAGGTATGGTTTGGTATTGCTGTTGAAATTAATTCTTTATTCATTTTTATTCTTCTTCTTTTTTTCCGCCGTCCTCGCTACCGTATGCGCCTATTTGTTTTAACTTACTTAAAAATTGATCTTTTTTGTTTTTATTTCCAACATCAAAACTGTACGAGGGTCCTTTATCAACTTCCATTTTTTTATTTTTACTTTTCATCTCTTTTATTTCAGTATTAAACGCTTCGTTGCTACTGACGGCTAACATTCTACCTTTAAAAAAATTAAAATAGTACCAAGTATTTCCATCAGCCTCAATATAAATATCTAATATATCGTTACCGCGTTGTTTTTTTATTTGAACAACACCTTTCATATATCTAAAAATTTCGCTTTTCAAAATATTACCTACACCAATATCGCCTTGTGATAGATAGGCCTTTGCGCGTTTGTTATATGTCATTTTTACATCGTTAAGTACAATTGGTTTTTCTAACTCGTCAGGAAATTTTTTATACTTACCATATAAATTTAATTCTGATAACGCTCTGTCGCCACGTTCTTTTCCTAAAATTTCTATTAAGCCATGATTTAATAAATCTCCTTCAAAAGGTGTGGGGTTAAGAGTTCCTAAAAATATTTCTAAATCTTTTGCCATTTTTTTAATGGGCCCGTTATCAAAAAAGAAATCAAATACCAGCATTAAATTAAAACTAACACTATCGTTAATGGTGCTGTGAATGGCGTTACCTACTGCTTTTAATTTTATCTGTCCTAAATCAGTACTTAAATTGTAACTGCCCTCGGTACTAATAATACAGTTTTCTGTATTTAGACTTACATAATTTCCAGGCAAACTTTTTTCGGCTAATTTTTCTTTATTAGAAATTTCGTACGCCTTCGTTTCTTTGTCAAAGCTTAAAACGCCATCGGCTTCAATCACATCTTTACTACTTCGAGCACCTTGCAGAGAAAGGAATGTAGAGTAAACCATATTTGTATCCGCATTATAAAATAAACCCGTACCTACTTGGGCATTGTTCATATCAATTGCTTTTTTAGGAATAGGAATTAAAATTTCTTTTGGATTAATTTCGCCCGTAAATTTTAAATACGATTTGCCAATTTTACTACAAGCGTGTACAATTTTTGTGCCACCATCAAACGTTAAAAACTGCTGTGTGGCTTGTAAATACACTTTACCAGCAAAACTAAAATGATCGTTAAATTTAAAATTTTCTTTTTCAGGTATTTCACCTTCAGATATTGTTTGCCCTGATGTATCAGGTTTTATAGTTTTAAAATAAATTAAATAGGGCTTATCGTTTTCATCTAAATATTGATACTCACCCGATGAAAGATAGCTTCGTCTGCCAAAAATATTTGTAGTTGCATTACGAATATTATGAAATTTAGTAACGGTATTTGCTAAAATATTTGATTTTTTTAAAGTATCCATTACTGCATTTTTAAAAATGGTCACGTCGCCATTATCAGGAAATACGCGTGCATCGGCCACGTTTATGTAAGGTACATTTTTACAACTAATAATATATTTACGTAAATTATATTTTGCGCCTGGTGCAAAAAACTTTAATGAATCTTGTTTGGGATGAACGCTTATAAATTGTGGTCCATCTAAATCTAAACCCGATTCGGATTTATCAACATCTAGCTTTTTTTGTGTATCACCTAATTCAATGTCTTCTTGATCCATGTACCACTTGAATCTATCCATATAAGCGATATATTGATTTTTATCAAATTTAACATAACTACCATCCCCGTTATTAATAAATTCTCCTTCGCGTTTATCAAAATCTATTTTTGCATTAACATTTACTGTGCTAAATGTAAAACCCTCCTCATCAAAGGCTTTTAAATGGAAGTTTGCGGTATCACTAAAAAAACGTCGTTTTACAAATAAAATTTTTCCAGAACTTAAATCTGCTTTATCAAATTCAACTTTACCATTACCTGTTAATTCTTTATTGGTTAAATCGTACCGCCCTCTAAATTGAATTTTTTCTTTATATGAAATAAACGATTTTTTTATGTCGAATGCCTGCAACACTTCCTTATAAGGCATAAAATGCAAGCGAACGGTATCGCCGTGTGCATTGGGGAACTCAGGGCTATCGCCTTCTTTTACATCAAATGTTGCTGCTATACCATTTGCACTATCAGGAAAAAAAATTAAATCGGGGACGACTGAATGGCTTGAACTAAAATCCAAATCTCCACCACCACGTAAACCTTTATTACTTAAACGAATTTCGTTAGTGAATTTAGCTTTACCACCATAGGCATCAAAACCTCCAGGAGGTGTTTGCCTTATAAAGCCTAGTGAATAATCTTTTTGTAGAGTTAATACTTCTTTAAATGAAGGGAAAATACCAGCAGAAACAAAGTTACCATCAAAACGCAAGGCTTCGTTACGAAAGTTATCGAGACTATCAATACTAAAAGGATCTAACTTAAAATAAAATTTATCTTTATTATAAGCACCTTTAAAAATTTGGCGTTTATCATAAAATGCATAACTGTCTTTAAAGCTTTGAAAGCTAGGGAATGTAGGCGCTTTACCGTATCCGCTTTTATTTTTTGGTGCGTCAATTCTTAGTTCTCCATTTACATTTTCGATCAAAGTTTGTACTTTTTTAAACGGAATATTACCATTTACATCGGGTTCAGATGCTTCAACAAATATTTTTATAGAGTCGATGGTTTTCATTTTTACTTTAAACTCGTTGTAATCAAAAATAAAATCCTTACCAATAAACTCAAATTTACCCGAGGCCACGGTACCGCTAAAATACATTTCGCGATTTTTCTTTAATAAAATTTCGCCATGTTTTGGAAACATAAATACTTTTTGTGTGTCGCTTAATAATACTTGTTTTACGCCGCGAACAGTAATGTCGTAATTTAATAAATTTACGGTAGCATTGTTTTTACCTGGTAACACAGAGTGTAGAGTAATAATATCGTAATCGTGTTTGTGTTTAGCATTTTCGGCATAATCAAACAAGCGTTGGCGCACAGAAATGACATCACTTTCTGGATTATAATAAATTAAACCAGAAATGGCCATTTTAAAAATTATAGGGCGCAAATCAACTGCTAAATATTTTATATACTTTGCCAAATCAACAACTGTAAAGCTTTGTGGCTTACCTGTGTTGTTGTAAAAATCTATCATTTTAGTAATAGGGCTAACGGTTTCGCCACTTTTAATAGCTTCAGATTTTTGTAAATTATAAAAATCGTATGATTCAAAATAGGCTTCGCCTTGAAAGTTATTTGGTAAGAAACTAAATTGCATTAGGGGTTCATCTAATGCCCAAGTAATCTGTTCAAAATACATATCGTATTTATGAAATGAATTTGAAAATGGTGTTTTTTCTAATCCATCTTCGCCACGCAAAATAGTAACCAAACGTTTATCTACCTGATAGGTAAAGCTTAAACCAGGATGATAAATGGTATCCTTATCTAAAAAAAACTTTACAATACCTGGGTTAGCAACAATTTTTTCTTTACTCATACCAAAGGCACGTGCGCTAATTTCTAAAAACTTAATGTTATTGCGTTTAAATACAATTTTAGCAGGATTGGATGGGCTACCCGATCCTACAAATTTAGGGCCTCGCATACCAAAGCCACCGTCATAATCCACATCGGGGTAAATATTTTTTACTACCAAACGTTTGCTGTACGAATCAAACCGAGGGTATGTTTTTTCTTGATTTTCGGTAATAACACGGTCGGATAGTTTACCAACTTGTGGTTTATCAAAAAATTGTTTGCCCACAAAAGTAGCACTATCGCTGGTGTAATTACCCGTTTTACAATCAATGGTATATTTTTTTAAAGTAGCGTTAACACTAGCATCTAAGCCACAGCGCGCCCAGCTTACTTTGCCTCCTTTACCTACAAATTTACCATTGGTAGGGTAAAATATACCTTGTGTTTCTTCTATGGCAATACTATCGCCACGCGGGTTTACACCTACTAGCGTAAAGTTTTTAAATATAACTTTTGGAATCGTGTCGTATTCAAATTTAAAATTTGGTTCCACGCTATAATAGGCATACGATGGCGTTTTATAAAATACGTTGTTTTTAAAAATATTTTCGCTCATATCAAAAAACTCTTGCACACCACGAATGGTTTTACCTGATAAAATTTTATCAATACAGATTTGCCAATTATTAAAATTTTCGTACGATTGCTTGCTTTGTATGCAATTTATTAATGTATTAAAATACCCGTAAAAATAAGGGTAGGGCTTCATACGTTTTGCCAACATGGCGTTGGCAGTTTTTATTGCTATTTCTTTGTAATAGCCAGCTACTACGTTTTCTTTCCATAGCTTATCAAATGCTTTAACGTAATTTTGAGCATCTTCTTTATTTACGGTATTATCATAAAAATACTGCCCTAAATCTTTTGTAAATTTACCAGTATCGTTTGCAAATTGGGTGAATTTTTGGGCGTAGCTGCAAACTGTTATAATGGATAAAAATATAAAACTTAAAAATTTTAATTTATTTATTGGCATATTTTTATAATGTTGGTAGTTTAAATTATTTCTACCAAATATAATGTAAGTGCATGGTAAATTAAAATTTTAGTTTAAACAATTTTAATAGGCTCTAACATGATTGCCTTCAATATAATTTATAAGTGCTTTATTGCTTACTTTATTTCCTCCAGCTGTTGGGTAATTACCACTAAAGTACCAATCGCCAGTATGGTTGGGGCAAGCACTGTGTAAGCCTTCTAAACTTTGGTAAATAATTTCTAAATCGGCTTTTAAGTTGGCTGGTTTTAGTAGTAGAGCAATTTTTTTAGAAATTTCTTCGGGTGTAAATTGTGCGTAAATTTCTTTTACTAAGTTAATTTGTTCTTCCTTTGGTTTTTCAACTTCTAACTTTGTACGTTGGTATAAATCGTTTAAAAAATTTTGTTTTCCATTTTCTTTTAGTAGTGTAATTGCGGCTTCAAAGGCAATAAACTTACCCAACACGGCCATATCTATACCATAACAATCGGGGTAACGAATTTGCGGTGCAGAACTTACTACAATAATTTTTTTAGGATGTAGCCTATCTAATATTTGTAATATACTTTGTTTTAAAGTTGTACCACGCACAATGCTATCATCTAATACCACAAGGCTATCTACATCTTTTTTTACAGTGCCGTAAGTAACGTCGTAAATTAAGTTTACAAGGCTATCGCGACTTTCATCGGCAGTAATAAAAGTGCGTTGCTTAGCATCTTTTAATACTACTTTGTGTATGCGAGGGTGAGTACTTAATATTTTGGTAATTTCAACATCGCTTAAATTATTTTTTAACTTAATGATTTGTTCGGTTTTGGTTTTATTTACATATTCATCAATACCCTCCACTAATCCTCCAAATGCCACTTCGGCGGTATTAGGTATATAACTAAATACGGTATTTTCTAAATCGTGATTTACACTTTTTAAAACACTTTGAGTTAAATTACGGCCTAATTTATTTCGTTCGTTATAAATATCTGCATCGTTACCACGGCTAAAATAAATACGTTCAAAACTACAACTTTTACGTTCTAAGGGTTCAATAATTTCTTCTTGACTTAATGTGCCATTTTTTTTAATAATTAAAGCGTTACCCGGGTTTATTTCTTTAATACCTTCAAAAGGGGCATTAAATACGGTTTGTATAACAGGGCGCTCACTTGCCACTACAATAATTTCATCATCGTGGTAATAAAATGCTGGCCTAATACCATTGGGGTCGCGCAACACAAATGCATCGCCATGGCCAATCATGCCTGCCATTACATAGCCACCATCCCAACGTTTACTACTCTCTTTTAGTATTGCTGCTACATCAATGTTTTGTTGAATGAGTTTACTTATTTGGTAATTTTTATCATTCTGTTCTTTAAATTTTTTAAACAGGCGGTCGTTTTCTTTATCTAAAAAATGCCCAATTTTTTCCATTACAGTAACGGTATCGGCTTTTTCGGTAGGGTGTTGGCCAAGTTCTACTAAATGTCCAAACAGCTCATCAACATTGGTTAAATTAAAATTACCTGCTAGTAGTAAATTACGGCTCATCCAATTATTTTGGCGCCTAAAGGGGTGGCAACTTTGTACTGTATTTTTACCAAAAGTACCGTATCGTAAATGGCCTAATAACAACTCGCCCAAAAACGGAATATTGTGTTTTTGCCATTGCGCGCTTTTATATTCTTGTGGGTTTTGTTGTTGTGCGTTTACAAAAAGGTTGTTTACTTGACTAAAAATATCTTGTGTAGCTTTACTTTCTATTGAGCGAAGCCTATCAATGTAGGTTGTGCCAGGCTCTACATCTAACTTAATGGTGGCAATACCGGCGCCATCTTGCCCACGGTTAATCATTTTTTCCATTAATTGATAAAGCTTATGTAAGCCATAGCGTGCGCTACCATATTTTTCTTTATAAAACTCAACTGGTTTTAATAATCTAACAAGGGCAACGCCACATTCGTGATGGATAATATCGCTCATAATACTTTACAGGGTGGTAAAGGTACTGTTTTGATTTTTGTATTAACAACAAATATTTAACAATTAGCCAACCATTATTTGATTTTTAACGTAGTAATATGTATATTTACGAGTTATAATTATGAACAAAAAAAGTAATATGTTTATTAAACAACTTTCAATAGCATTAACTGTGTTTTTTGTGGTACTATTTTTTACGCAAACTAAAGCACAATTCGCATCTAACCAAGGTATTATATTAAACGAATATTCGGCCAGTAATGCTGGTTCTCCCTTAGATAGTTATGGTGCGGCAAGCGATTGGGTAGAACTTACTACCACACAAAGCAGTATTGTTTCGTTAGCGGGTTATTATTTAAGTAACGATAGGTATAATTTATATAAATGGAAATTTCCATCTACATTTACAATGGCACCAGGCGCCTATAAAGCCGTGTGGTTAACAGGTAAAAACACAGTAACATCAGGGGGCGAAGTACATGCTAGCTTTGATTTACAACAATGTAAAAACCAGTGGTTAATTTTAACAGCCCCAGGTGGTGTGGTGCGCGATAGTATTTTTGTAAGAAAAACACAATTAGGCCACAGTTGGGAGCGCATGTATAATTCGGTTTTAGGCATTAATGGTTGGCGTTTATACAATGGCAATACCTTTTTAATGAATAACCCACCCTTAAGTTTTACCTTTAAAGATTATTTACCCACACCACAATTTGAATGTAATGCGGGCATTTACACACCTGGTAGCTTTTGCAACCC
>JAYTRS010000543.1:0-2662 GCA_043746065.1 Bacteroidota bacterium
CCACAAATGCAGGTGCTAACTGGAGTTTAGTAAAAACTGGAGGCGATTTTAAAGCTATGCTTTTAAAACCTAATAGTGTTGATACCTTATATGCTGTTACCTCTTCCGAAGTTTGGCGCTCGTTAAACTTTGGGGCAAGTTGGCAGCAAATTACAAGTGGCGTAACTGTGCCTAGTGGTAATGGGCAGGGTATGCGCTTAGCTGTAAGTAATGCCAGCCCAAATGTAGTATATGTTAGTATGATTGCTAATGAGGGTTTAACACTAAAATCAACCAACTTTGGAACTAGTTTTACAACGGTGTATAATAATGCGGCTCAAAGTTTAGTAGGTTATGATGCCACCACACCAGGGCAAGGCGATTATAACTTTAGTATGACAGCCGATCCTAATAACGCTAATATTGTTTACATAGCAGCGCATTGCGTTTGGAAAAGTATTAACGGTGGTGTTGCTTGGAGTAAATTAACAAATTGGGCCATTGATTGCCATACGGATATGCACGGCATTAGGGTGCACCCAACTTACAACAATATGTTGTTTGATGTAAATGATGGCGGTGTTTTTTTAAGCCGCGATGGAGGCAATACATGGCAAGATAGAAGCGATGGCATTGGCGCTACCGAAATTTACCACGCAGCTCAAAGCAAATTACAACGTAATTTAATTAGCATTGGCACGCAAGATAATGGAGAGCTATATTTAAACAACAGCACTTGGTTTACAAATAGAGGGGGCGATTGGGGAAGCAAAATGCTATTTTCGTACAATAGTGCTAATACTGTTTATTATTACGAAAACGGTAAACGTAGGGCTGTAAACGGAAGTGAAAATAGCTATAATTTGCCCTTTGGAGCAAGTAATAATATTAATTTAACATTCAATAAAAAAATAAATAACAAAGCGTTTTGCGCTCTACAAAACATTTATGTGTGCAATTCGATTACAAGCCCTACACCAGCTTGGGTACAAATAGGTGTAGCAACAGCTTCGGTAACGGATATACATTCATCATTTGCCGATTCGTCGGTATTATACCTGGTTGATATTAATAATAAAATTTACCGTTGCGATAATGTTTTTGCTACAACCCCAACGTTTACTTCATATCCAACACCTGCAAATACAAATGTAGAGGCTCATGTAACTAGTATTGCTACCAATAGTAATGTTGTGTATTTAACCTGTGGTAATACAATTTATCGTTCAAGCAATAAAGGACAAAATTTTACTAATTATAATACTGGTATTGCGGGTAGTGTAAATATTATAGGCTTGTATCACGATGAATATAGCGTAGATGAAAGTGTGTATGTTTGTACAGCAAAAGGTGTTTATTATAGGAATAATACAATGTTGAGTTGGCAAAATATAACGTATAATTTGCCATCCATAGCTGATATTGTTGAGTTTATGTTTTACAATTCTGGTACAGCAGCTTCGGCGCTGCGTGTAGGCTATTATGGCCGTGGCGTGTGGGAATTACCAATAAATACTGGCCAAGCCCCAGCTCCAAATTTTACAGTTAATAAACAAACTATTTGCCCCAACACCACCGTTAATTTTACCGATTTAAGCTATGGTAACCCAAGCGCTTGGAATTGGACATTTACAGGCGGAAGCCCTGCTACATCAAACAGTGTAAATCCAATTGTAACTTACACGGTGTCTGGTTTATACCCCGTATCGTTAAGCGTTACAAATGCAAATGGCACAAGTGTATTAACACAAACAGCTTATATTAATGTTACCACCGCACAAATATTACCCGTAGCCGAAAGTTTTTCTCAAACTTCTTTTCCACCTAATAATTGGACATTGTTTGACGCTGGAAACAACTCTGTTGAATGGCAAAAAAGCAACACAGTTGGTGGGTTTGGGTTAAGTAATCAAAGTGCTTTTTTTGATAATTATAATTTTGCCGAACAGGGTAAGCGCGATGCTATTATTACACAAAACTTTAATTTAACGGGTGTTACAAACCCTAAATTAACGTTTGATGTAGCGTATGCCCGATACGATAATATTAACTTTGATTCGTTAGCTGTTGGTATTTCAACAAACTGTGGCCAATCGTTTACAACTATTTATGCTAAGGGCAATACCTCATTAACCACAGCACCTGACAATACAGGTTTTTTTACTCCAACTAATACTCAGTGGCGAACAGATACAGTATATTTAAATGCCTACATTGGGCAACCCGAAGTAATGATAAGTTTTGAAAACAGAGGTAACTATGGCAATGTACTTTATTTGGATAATATAAATTTAGTAGCCAGCCAAATAGTTACGGCACTAGCTAAAAATAGCAATATGGATAATAGTTTTAATGTATTTCCAAACCCAGCAAACGAATTTATTACAATTAATTTTAGTTTAGAAAATGAAATCCAAAAGCAATTAGTAATACGCGATAACTTAGGAAGAATAGTGTATGAATTAAACCAACCTCAAAATAAACAGCAAATAGATTTAAAAAATTTTACAAAGGGTTTGTATTTAATAAGTTTAATTACTGATAAAAATACACACACTAAAAAAATAATTGTAGAATAAAATTTAAAAACCTTATAATGAACTGATTATAAGATTTTTAGGTCTAAAAAAGTAGTCCCACTTGGGCTCGAACCAAGGACCTACGGTTTAGAAAACCGTTGCTC
>JAYTRS010000544.1:0-2658 GCA_043746065.1 Bacteroidota bacterium
GTTAATCGCAGTTGGGTTTGGTATTGCGTATGTGTTTCATAAATTAAAATACACGGTATTTAGCAAAGTAGCACAAATTGGTTTTATAGTATGTATTCCACTTTTGGTATATACTTTATTAAAAGGTGTTAGTGCTGGTGATGCTTCTCGATGGATTGAAATACCAGGATTAAAGTTAACATTTCAATCTTCTGATTTGGCTAAACTCATGTTGATAATTTACGTTGCTCGTATTTTAACAATAAAAGCAAAAATATTAGTTGATTTTAAATCTGTATTTAAACATTTATTAATTCCTATAGGTGTAATTTGCGCATTAATACTTCCTGCTAACTTTTCTACCGCCGCTATTTTATTTTTTAACTGCCTATTATTAATGTTTTTAGGAGGTATTCATATAAAAATAATTTTAAAAATACTTGGTATTTGTATTTTAGTGGGTTCATTATTTTTTACGTTGGTTTGGTTTGCTCCTAATTCTATTCCTGGTGGTCGTGGTTCTACATGGAAGGCGCGTATTGAAAATTTTAATAGTGGAGATGCAAAAAGTAATTATCAAAGCGAACAAGCCAAAATAGCTATTGCCACAGGAGGTATTATTGGTAAAGGGCCAGGCAAAAGTACACAGCGAGCATTCTTACCACAGGCATCTTCCGATTTTATTTATGCAATTATAATAGAAGAGTATGGTTTATTGAGTGGTTTTGTAATATTATTTTTATATATGATTTTATTATACCGTGGTATAAAAATTTTAAGAGATAATGATAAACCCTTCGGCGGCTTTGTAGCTATTGGTCTATCTTTTAGTTTGGTATTTCAAGCACTAGTAAATATGGCAGTTGCTGTTAATTTATTTCCCGTAACGGGGCAGCCCTTACCTTTAATGAGCATGGGCGGGACCTCTATTTGGTTTACGATGATTACGCTTGGTATAATTTTAAGTATTAGTAAAAGCGTTGAAGATAAAACAGATGAGAAATTAGAAATAGCTTAAATGGAAGATCACATTGAGCAAAGTCGAAATATATTAACAGAGGACTTTGACTCCGTTAGGCTTACAAAACATAAATTAAATTGAAACAACTAAAAGTAATATTGAGTGGTGGTGGTACAGGCGGACATATTTTCCCCGCCGTTGCGATTGCTAACGAAATAAAAAAAATAGTTCCTTCAGTTCAAATTTTATTTGTAGGTGCGTTAGGTAAAATGGAAATGGATAAGGTTCCTGCTGCTGGTTATAAAATTATTGGCATACCAATAGCGGGTCTTCAAAGAAAATTTACATTCCAAAATTTTAAATTACCTTTTTTAATTATTAAAAGTTTACTTAAAACTAAAAAAATAATTAACGAATTTAAACCTGATGTTGTTGTTGGTACTGGTGGCTATGCAAGTGGTCCGTTACTAAAAGCGGCAACAAATAAAGGTATCCCAGCCTTAATACAAGAACAAAATTCGTATGCAGGTATTACTAATAAAATCCTATCTAAAAAAGTAAATAAAATTTGTGTTGCTTATGAAGGTATGGAAAAGTTTTTTCCTTCAGAGAAATTAATTGTAACTGGTAATCCTGTTCGGCAAGATGTAATTGATATTACAAATAAAAAAAACGAAGCGCTTTCTTATTTTAAATTAGATGCAACTAAAAAAACAGTTTTGGTAGTTGGTGGAAGTTTAGGTGCAAAAGCAATTAATGAAGCAATTGGAAATGGGTTGAATGAGTTTGCAAAAAATGATATTCAATTAGTTTGGCAAACAGGTAAAATTTATTTTGATACTGCAAAAAAACAAACAATTGATTTTGAATCTAAAAATATTAAAGCTACAGATTTTATTTCGCGAATGGATTTAGCCTATGCTGTTGCGGATGTTGTGATATCGAGGGCAGGAGCAGGGGCAATTTCCGAATTATGTATTGTTGAAAAACCTAGTATTCTAGTGCCACTTCCAAGTGCTGCAGAAGATCATCAAACAAAAAATGCATTAGCGTTGGTAAACAAACAAGCAGCCATATTAATAAAAGATATAGAAGCAAATCAATTATTAATTAAAGAAGCAATTGCTTTAATTAATAACGAAACCAAGCAACAACAATTAAAACAAAACATTAAACAATTAGCTTTTTTAAACTCTGCAAATATTATTGCTAAAGAAGTTTTAAAATTAGCGAACTATAAATTTGATTAACCACTCAGATATAAAGATTACCAAGAAACACAAAGAAAAAACAAACCTTAGTCAAACTTCTTAATCTTTAGAGCTATAAGGCAATTAATAAACAACCTAGCGCACCTTGTGTACTTGGTAGTAAAAGAAATGAATATATTAAATTATAAACTATATTATTTTTTAGGTGTTGGAGGCATCGGAATGAGTGCTTTAGCGCGTTTTTTTAATCATTACAAAAAAACAGTTTATGGCTACGATAAAACTCAAACCCATTTAACCAACCAATTACAGCAGGAAGACATTGGCTGTCATTTTGAAGAAAATGAACCCAAATTAATAGAGTTGCTAAAAAACTATAGTAAAGATGAAATTTTAATTGTGTACACACCTGCTGTCCCAAAAGAACATAAAGAATATCAATATTTACTAGAGAACAATTATACTATTTTAAAACGTCCGCAAGTTTTAGGGCAAATATCTAAACAA
>JAYTRS010000545.1:0-8334 GCA_043746065.1 Bacteroidota bacterium
TATACAAAAAGCAAATACTAATGGTTTAGTATATGGGCCTTACGCAGCCGATGGTTTTTTTGGAAGTGGTACCTACAAACAATTTGATGCAGTTTTAGCCATGTATCACGACCAGGGCCTAATACCCTTTAAAACATTATCGTTTAACGAAGGCGTAAACTTTACAGCAGGTTTAAATGCAGTTCGTACAAGCCCCGATCATGGTACTGCTTACGATTTGGTAGGCAAAAATATAGCCAGCGATCAATCATTAAAAAAAGCAATATATGCCGCAATTGATATTTATAAAAATAGAATGTTGTACACCGAAATTACCGAAAGCCCTTTAGCTTTTGGTGTTATAAAAAAAGAGAGGTAAAAAATTAGCCTTATTTTTTTTTACAATTTGTTTTTATTATCATTTAAAACTTTTTAAACAACTTAATTTCTATTACTAAAATTGCGAGATAATATCCTGAATTAAAATCGTATATTTTACCTAATGGAAATTCTTATTTTTTTAAACTTTATACTAATCGATGATAATAACAACTCTGTAAATAAATGTAAATATGCTTAAATTATAAATAAATTTAAGCTTACACTAACTTATGCAATATTAAATATTCTGCAATTTGTACGGCATTAGTTGCTGCACCTTTGCGCAAATTATCGGCTACTATCCATAGGTTTAGTGTTTTTGGTTGCGATTCATCTCTTCTTATTCTCCCTACAAAAACCTCATCTTTATTATGCGAGTTAATTGGCATAGGGTAAACTTGGTTCGCTAAATCGTCTTGTACAATAATGCCTTGTGTATTTTTTAGTAAATTTTTAATATCGTTTACATCAAAATCATTTTCAAATTCAATATTTACACTTTCGCTATGCCCAGCCATTACTGGTATTCTAACAGTAGTAGCTGTTAAGGCAATAGTATCATCACTCATTATTTTTTTAGTTTCGTTTACTAATTTCATTTCTTCTTTCGTGTACCCATTTTCTAAAAAAACATCAATTTGAGGTATGGCATTCATATCAATTTTATATTTATAGGCCATTTCTCCTTCTATGCCATTACGTTCGTTAGTTAACTGCGTTACGGCTTTGACCCCAGTGCCTGTAACACTTTGGTAGGTTGAAATGACTACCCGTTTAATTTTATATTTTTGATGTAATGGATTTAATACCACTACCAATTGTATGGTTGAACAATTAGGGTTAGCAATTATTTTATCGGTAGTTGTTAATTGATTTGCATTTACTTCGGGTACAATTAATTTTTTTGTTGTGTCCATGCGCCAAGCGCTTGAATTATCAATAACGGTAGTGCCAACAGCTGCAAATTTTTCGGCAAACTCCAGCGAGGTTGTACCACCCGCACTAAACAATGCAATATGTGGTTTAGCATCTATGGCTAGTTGCATACTGTGTACAGTATATTTTTTGCCTTTAAAATTAATTTGTTTGCCTACCGATTTTTCGGAAGCAACAGGTATTAATTCTGTTATTACAAAATTTCGTTCTGCTAACACTTCTAACATTTTTGTGCCTACTAAACCAGTAGCACCAACAACTGCAATTTTCATCTTTAAATTATTTTGTTTGTCAAAAGTACAAATTGTAAAACATTTATTTTAATATAAAAAAAACAAATTTCGTGCTACTGCAATTCTTTCTTTAAAAACGGAGCGGTATAGCTGTCTTTTACTTTTACTAAATCTTCTGGTGTGCCAGCAAATAGTATTTGTCCGCCCGCTTTTCCACCTTCGGGACCAATATCTATAATATAATCAGCTACTTTTATAATATCCATATTGTGTTCAATTACCAAAACAGTATTTCCGCTATCAACTAACTTATTTAATACTTCTAATAAAATCCGTATGTCTTCAAAATGTAAACCCGTTGTGGGTTCATCTAAAATATAAAAAGTATTGCCCGTATTGCGTTTACTTAATTCGGTAGCTAATTTTACGCGTTGTGCCTCGCCACCACTAAGTGTTGTAGCTTGTTGCCCCAAGGTAATATAACCTAAGCCTACATTTTGTAGTGTGCTTATTTGACGATAAATGTTTGGATTGTTTTCAAAAAATTCACAAGCCTGGTCAATCGTCATATTTAACACATCACTAATAGACTTGCCTTTAAAGCGTACTTCCAGAGTTTCGCGGTTATAGCGCTTGCCATTACAGGTATCGCAATGAACATATACATCGGGTAAAAAATTCATTTCAATGGTTCTAACACCTGCGCCACCGCAAGTTTCGCAACGCCCACCTTTTACGTTAAAGGAGAAACGACCAGGTTTATACCCTCGTATTTTTGCTTCAGGTATTTCGGCAAATAAGTTACGAATATCTCCAAACACGTTTGTATAAGTGGCGGGATTACTTCGCGGTGTCCGTCCAATAGGGCTTTGGTCGATATCAATGATCTTGTCTATATGTTCTAAACCTACAATACTTTTATAAGGCAATGGCTTTTTTTCGGAATTATAAAAATGTGCGGCTAAAATGGGATAAAGTGTTCCGTTAACTAAACTACTTTTACCACTGCCACTAACACCTGTAACGCAAATAAATTTCCCTAATGGAAAATCGGCACTTACGTTTTTTAAATTATGCCCTGTGCAATTTTTTAAGGTTAATTTTTTTCCATTTCCTTTTCTACGTGTTTTTGGAACTTCAATTTTAAACTTACCGTTAATGTAATTAGCCGTAACGGTATTTAATTTTAGCATTTGTTTGGGTGTGCCACTTGCCACAATTTTTCCGCCATGAACGCCAGCCCCCGGACCAATATCAATCACATAATCGCTTTCTACAATCATATCTTTATCGTGCTCCACTACAATTATACTGTTACCAATATCTCGTAAATTTTTTAAGGCGGTAATTAAACGTACATTATCGCGTTGATGCAAGCCAATACTAGGTTCATCTAAAATATATAATACGCCTACTAATTGTGAACCAATTTGTGTAGCTAAACGAATGCGCTGTGCCTCTCCCCCGCTAAGGGTTTTACTCGAACGATTAAGAGTAACATAATCTAAACCCACATCCATTAAAAATTGTATGCGGCTTCTAATTTCTTTTAAAACTTCTTTAGCAATAATATTTTGTTTTTTATCTAAACGTTTTTCAACATCGCTAAACCAAGTTTCTAAAATAGAAATATCTAAATCGGCTAATTCCGAAATATTTTTATCGGCAATTTTAAAATATAAACTTTCTTTTTTTAAACGCGTGCCGTTACAACTAGGGCAATTTTTTTTATTGGTAAAGCCTTGTACCCAGCGAAGCATAGCAGGGCTTGGATCGTCTTCGGCTTGCTTGGTAATAAAAGTAGCAATGCCTTCAAAAGTAGTGTTATAAGTACCTCCATCGGTTTCAACTTTAAATAATTCATCGCTACCATACAATAAAATGTTTATAGCATCGTCATTAATTTCGTCAAAAGGCGTATCTAAATTAAAATCGTATGTCTTGCCAATAGCTTCTATTTGTTTAAACACCCAACTGCTTTTATGTGCACTAATAGCTGCAAATGCTCCTTTAGCAATACTTAATTTTGTATTAGGTACAATTTTAGCAATATCAATTTCAGATATTTCTCCAAGTCCATTACATTGTGAACAAGCGCCATAAGGTGTATTAAACGAAAATAGATTGGGGGCGGGTTCATCGTAACTAATACCTGTTGTTGGGCACATCAATAATCTACTAAAAAATTTAGCGCTATTTACATCTTCTTTTTGTGTAAAGTTTTTCTTTTTTAATTTAGTAGTATCTTCGCTATGTGGAAATACCATAATGGTTCCCTTACCATGTTTCATAGCTGTTTGTATAGATTGATTAAGGCGTATTTTT
Organism: Bacteroidota bacterium; assembly: GCA_043746065.1. Classification (GTDB taxonomy): domain Bacteria; phylum Bacteroidota; class Bacteroidia; order B-17B0; family Aurantibacillaceae; genus Aurantibacillus. Next base: position 3,855 of record JAYTRS010000545.1, read on the forward strand.
ATATCGGCAGTAATTTCTAATCTATCAATTACAATTTCAATATCATGAATTTTGTAACGATCAACTTGCATTTTTGGTGTAATATCAACAATAACGCCATCAATGCGTACTTTGTTAAAACCACGTTTGCGAATATCTTCAAACAATTCGCGGTAATGCCCTTTGCGCCCTTTAACAATAGGGGCTAATAAATTTATTTTTTGTGAAGCATATTTTTGTAAAATTAAATCAATAATTTGCTCATCGCTATAACGCACCATTTTTTCACCGGTATTGTAGCTGTAGGCTTGGCCTGCACGCGCAAATAGCAAGCGCATAAAATCATAAATTTCGGTAATGGTGCCAACCGTAGAGCGAGGATTTTTGTTTACCGTTTTTTGTTCGATAGAAATAACAGGGCTTAGACCTGATATTTTATCAACATCGGGTCGCTCTAAATTGCCTAAAAACTGGCGAGCGTAACTCGAAAAGCTCTCTACGTATCGGCGCTGGCCTTCGGCATAAATTGTATCAAATGCCAATGATGATTTACCACTACCGCTTAAGCCAGTAATAACAACTAATTGGTTGCGTGGAATGGTAAGCGAAATATCTTTTAAATTATGCGAACGCGCACCAATTACTTCAATATTTTCGTCTTCAATAAATTGAGGTTTCATTTTTAATATAGAACAAATAGTAGTTGTAAATGTTTTTTAAAGTAAAGAAAAAAAAGGCACAATAGAATTAATTTTTGTAACAATAAACACTAAGAATATATTTATATATAAAATATATCGTATCTTTATGTGAATTAAATTTCAAATTTTTATTTATTAATCATATGAAGTTGTACTTATATATCGTTTTTGGAATTTGTTTTTTATTTGTTTCATGTAAAAAAGATACCACAGTAAAAAAAACTGAGGTAGTTGATGATAGTAAATTAATAATAGGTAATAATTCAGATATTAATTTAATTTCGTATAATACTAATGTTATAAGTCCAAGCTACAACCAATTAGAGTCACTAAATATAGATATTAATGGCGACAATGTTAGTGATTTTAAATTTACAAGCTATATAGATGCTTATATGGGAGGTACTCAATTAATTGATGAGGCAAAAATATTATGCTTAAACCCAAATAGCTTAATTTGTGGAATTATTAAAACGGATTCAACATTTCTGCACAGATATACAACAGTATCGGCTTTAACAAATAACTCAATTACTGTAAATAATTATAATAATTATTTATGTAATAGAATGTCATCAAATGATAGCATTATTTCAATTAAGCCTAATCAATTTAAAATATTACCTAAAAATAATGGAGATGCTTTAAAAAAATCGGAAATATTTTTTTGCGACACAGTTCTTATAGGTTTTGATAACAGTTTTTCTACTGGTTTTGCCCCTCAAATATTACATCAAGATACCATATTTAATACTATTACCAGCTATAACGGATATTGTGGCTCATTAATACCTCAAAATACTGTTTTTTATATAGGAGTAAAAATTAAAGGCTGGCAATCCGAAAAATTGGGTTGGATAAAATTAAGTGTAAACGATAAATTTAAGATATCGCTAATAGAGTCTGCAATTCAAAAATAATTTTTTTATATTATGCTTCTAAATAAATTGAGGTTTCATTTTTAATATAGAACAAATAGTAGTTGTAAATCTTTTTTAAAGTAAACTAAAAAAAGTATGTATTAACGTTAATTTTATAATAATTTGTTATAGGTATAAACCAATTTTAAATTGCCAAAATTTTGTGTTAAATAAAATTGATTTTCATCAAAATCAACCTCTTTATTTTTTATTAAAATACGTTCAAATGTTTTTTTATTAACTAAAAAATAATTGGGAGGTGTTTCGCTATGTAATGTAAACCCTGCCAATATAAATGATTGGCCGTTGCCAATTTGTTTATCTATATAAGTCATTACATCGCCCGGATTTTTTTGAATACAAAAATGATTTAATAATTTGGTTAATCCACCCGTAACTGTTATGCCCCCTTTGCTACAAAAACGTATTAATTCAAAGCTTCGTTGGTTTGGCGCTAAACGATTCATTTTACGCCCATTACTAAAACTTGCTACACACAGTAACTCGTTTTTATAAAATAACCCATAATGGTGTGCGCAGTTTACCCAGTTTAAAAAGTGATACTTATTTATAAAATTGGCAGCGGTAGGTTTATCAATTTTTTGTACGGTACATAACCGTGCGTAAATAGTTTTATTAAGTTTAAGTTTTGATTGAATGAAATAAACAATCTTATCAAATTGTGTTAGTAAATAATCAATTGGTAATACAATTTTATTTTCTACTGGAAAATAAAATTCAGAAAAAAGAATGCTTAGATGTTGTTCTTTGTATAAAAAAACAATTTCGTTCCCATTAATTTTAGTGTCAACAAAAAAAACATCAAATGTTTTTTTTAAGTTATTAAAATAGTTTTCCAATGTATAAGAAATAAATTTTATTTCTTATTAAAATTAAGCATTAACAGGTTTTATGGCTTTTTGAATACACATTCCAATATTATCAGCTAATTTGCTCAATTCTTCTTCTGTCCATGTACAACGAATACCAAAAGAAATTAATCGCCCTACTACTTCTTGTGTTTTTGGCAAATGCAAATTATTATAATCTTGTGGCGCGCCTAATACTTGTATTGGTAGTTTGCTGGCGGTTTTTAAATTTTTAATATGTTCCCATTGGTTAATAAAATGGTACATATTTGTAAACCAATAATTAAATCCGCCAACGCCTACTTTATTAAATTCATCTACGGTGCGTTTTGCGGTTTCTGTATCAGGCATTAAAATATTTAAAAATGTGCCACTATCACCATCATTATCACCTAGCGCAGCAAAACTTACGCCTTCAATTTTTGAAAGTTGTTGTTGTAAAAATGCTTTATTTTTTAAGTTAGCTTTACGAATAGCTGGTACTTTGCGCGTTTGTGCAGCACCAACTGCTGCATGTAATTCGCTAATACGGTAATTAAACCCAATAATTGGATGATTTTCCATCCCACGATTGTTGCCCTGATGGTCGTGCCCATGGTCGCAATAGCTATCGGCAAACTTATAAGTTGCTTCATCGTTTGTTACCAAAATACCGCCTTCGCCAGCTGTTGCAATTTTAAAAAAATCGAAACTATAAGCTCCTGCATTACCAAATAAGCCTGTTGCTGTTCCTTTATATGATGCTGCAAATGCCTGGCCTGCATCTTCCACTAAAATTAGGTTATGCTGCTTTACAACCGCCATAATCTCGTCCATATTAGCATTACCACCACACATATGCACTAAGCAAACGGCTTTAGTTTTAGGAGTAATGGCTTTTTTAATACCGTTGGCACTTAGGCATAAGGTTTCGTCAATTTCGGCAAACACCGGTAATGCGCCAAGCATTAATACTGCTTCAATAGTAGCAATGTAAGTAAATGGCGGACAAATTACTTCATCGCCAGTACCAATGCCACTAGCTGCTAAAGCTGCCAAAATAGCTGCAGAGCCATTAGAAACCGCTAATGCGTATTTTGCACCCGTAATTTTTTTAGCTTCAGTTTCAAAATCTTTTGCTTTCCAAAAATTATTACGTTGTGCATCGTGGTTAAAACGGAACATAATTCCAGTACTTAATACATCTTCAATCTCTTTGCGCTCTTCTGCGCCAAATAATTCGGTTCCAGGCATGGTATAATTTTTTTAGGTTTTACAAAGTTACAATTAATTAGGAAAATAATAGAAGTTTTCGCCCGTATCAATAATGCCAAAGTTTACCGATACTAATTTTTGATTTTCGAAATAACAATCTAAGCCCGCCTCATCAAAACTTAGGCGTTTTTCGCCCCATTCATGGGTTTCGGTATCACTTAATTTAAAACCATTCACTTTTAAAAGCTGTATTATTTCTTTTTCTTTTAAAGTAAACAGTTTGGTATTAAACAATACGGCTTCTTTGTTATCTAACTCTACACTACAAAAAGTATTGTTTTTTGTGGTATCAAAAAAAAGTGAATAGCCCAAATCCCAATAATGGTAAACGGTTGATGAGGTATTTAGTATTTCGTTGGTTAATTGTTGTATTTCTTCGGGTGGACCCACAATTTTTTTTACGTTTTCAATCGTTTCGCCAAAGGTTATTGAGCAAAAACCTGTAAGAAGCTTTATTTCTGGGGTTTCAAACATAAACAAGGCAATTGTTTTTTAAAGGTAATTAATGCTAAGGCAATAATAAGTAAAAAAAGAATAAAAAATATTTTGCGTTTGATAAAAATGCTACTATATTTGCAACCTGTTTTAAAAATAGTATTTAAAACAGACCCGCACACGAAATGTTTTAGTTTACTAAAACGGTTCCTGCGAAAAAGTGAAAATAAATCTTAAATGATTCCGTAGCTCAGCTGGTAGAGCATTACACTTTTAATGTAGGGGTCCTGGGTTCGAATCCCAGCGGGATCACCTCGTGGGA
>JAYTRS010000546.1:0-2653 GCA_043746065.1 Bacteroidota bacterium
GATTGGGTGGAGTAGGGCCTGCGGTAATAAATTTTAAATTTTCCATAGTGCTATTAGTAATACATTCATCCACCTGGGTTATGCCTGTTAAAATTGTACTCATGCCAATGTTGTTAGATACGCCAAAGCCTTTATGGATTTTTGGTTTACGCATATCTAAATCTATAATAATTACTTTTTTGCCTGTAAAAGCTAAAATACCAGCAACGTTAATGGATACAAAGGTTTTCCCTTCACCACTAATGGTAGATGTTACCGCAACAATTTTTTTACCTTCAGTGCCATCTATAAATGTAAGGTTGGCACGGATGGTTCTAAACGATTCGCTAATTAATGATTTTGGATTTTTATCAACGATTAATTGCGATACGGGAATTTCGCTTTGGTAATTTGGAATGATGCCTAATAAATTTACATTACCGCTTGAATAACGTGTGATATCAGCTAATGAATATATTTTATCGTGAAATAAATAGCGTATAAATACCAAACCTACTGAAAGTAAAAGTGACACCATTATGGCTATGATAATTGCATTTTTTTTGCTGGGAGATACTTGCCCACCAGGTCCCAAAGCTTTTTCTAAAATAATATTTTTAGAAACATTACCAGCTTTTGATATTGAAAATTCAGTTTTGCGATCTAATAGCATGGTATAATATTTTTCGCTAATAGAATATAAACGGTTTAGGCGCGAAAACTCTACTTCATCTTCTGGTTCTTTATTTATTTTGCTTTGATATGTGTTTGATTTTTCGAGTAAACTTTTGTATTTAGATTTATATTTTAAACGAACGGCATCTAAACTTTGAAGTAATAATTTTTTTTGAGTTTCTATTTGATAATTAATTTGTTTAATATTTTCTGAATTTGCCGTAACTTGATACAGTAAATTTTCTTTATCAATAAGTAATTTTTGAATGGTTTGCGTAATATCTTTTATTAAGTTTTCGTACTCAGTGCCAGATATTAAAGAAATGAGTTGATACACATCTACACTTTTATTTTTATTAACGTTGGCTTGAATTTCGTTAATAATATTTTCTTCCATTTCTACTTTTAGCATTTGGTCTTCGATAGATGACACGCGCATGAGTTGAGAATTAATGACTTCATTTTTTTCAGAGATGTTTTTTTCTTTTTTAAATTTTTGTAAATCTCCTTCGGTATTTTTTAAGTCGTTGTAAACTACGCTTAATTGGTTATTAATAAATGCAATAATATTACTCGAACTTTCGCTTTTTCGTTCTACGTCATAGGTTAAATACTCTTCAATAATTGCATTTACTATATCTGTACTTTTTGCAGCGTTTACATCATTTACTTTTAACGAAATTGTTTTTGCTAAATCGTTTAATAATTTAACCTCTAACTTAGTTTGCAGCTGCGCAGTAACATCATCTACATTTGTAATATTAAAAAAGTATAGCGAATTATTTTCGGCAATTAACTGTTCAGCTACTTTTGGATTAAGTTTAGGATTTATAAAAATGTTTATGTCAAAATTGGCAGTTTTTAACCACGTATTTGTATTAAATTTATAAGCGGTTGGTCCAATTTTTAAAATACCAGTTGCTAAATTTTTATTTAATTCAACATAAATTTTTTGGTTATACAAAGCACCATTTTTAAGATTTAACTTAACAATGTAGGGTGATGATTGGTACAGTTCGTTATTTTTAAAAGTACCCTCACAAAAATAATTAACGCTAATGTCTAATTTTTCTACAACTCGTTTTAAAAATACTTTTGATCGAATTTGCTCTATGGCTTCTGAAATAACATTATTGTTGTTATCTAAATTATTAAATTTAACAAGTTGATCTTTACTACCATCGTTTATTTGCAAAATGGCTTTGCTTTCAAATATAGGCGTGGTGTAGCGTAAATAAATAAAGGCTGTAAAAAATGAAATGATAAAAAATAAAGCAATAAAAATTTTACTTTTATTAAACAAAAAAACAATTACACCAATATCAATATTACTGCTAAACCGTTCGGTAATATCTTTTAATTGATTATTAGTGGATTCTGTTTGTGGATTAAGCATTTCGATTATCTAATTTTAGAAAATTGATATAAAATTAAAACACTACTAATAAGGGTAATAATTGGGGTAATTTCTTTATTAAAGGTTGCAAAAGGTTTGTAACGTGGTTCTACATAAATTATATCGTTAGCCTGTACTTTTGTTTTTGCATCAGCTAAACCTTCAATTCGCGATAAATCCATTAAATACACTAATGGTTTTTTAGTGGCATCAGCATTATTGCGTATTAATTTAACTTTGTAAGCTTTCCCATCTTCGGGTATACCACCAGCAGAGGCTATAGCTTCCATAACGGTAGTGTAATTATTTGCTAAGGTTAATACTCTTGCAGAACCACTATTGCCTGGAAAAACTATAACACGTTTATTAGAAACTTTTAAAGTAACAAATGGGTTTACATAAAGTACTGAGTATTTTTCTTCAAATAAATCTTCGGCTTCTCTAATGGTTAAGCCTTCTACATGTAACCTGCCTATTAAGGGCATTTTAACACTTCCATCACTTTCAACTATTACATCTATATCGTTTCTAAAAATAGAGGTAGAAGAGGATGCTAAGTCAATTAGCTTAAAACCATCGTTCGTAAATACTTTAAATATAATG
>JAYTRS010000547.1:0-8327 GCA_043746065.1 Bacteroidota bacterium
TAAATCTTTTAATGTTGTTGGAAAGATAAGTGTGGTACGGTTTTTATCGTTTACTGAGCCTATTACGGCTTTGCAGGTAACTACCTCGCGCCATTTTAACTTGCGCAATAAAGGTACTTTGTTTAAAAATAAACCTTCGAAATGATGAAACACTGCGGCACTTACAAACTGGTCGCTGGTAAACTCATAATAGCGCATCATATTAAATGCCATGTAATCGTACAAATAAGTTTGGTTACCACCATGTAATTCCATTAATACATAAGGTACTTTTCCCCATATTTTACCGCCTTCAATAATGTAATCGGTGTATCCTAAAATGGGTGTTATTCTAATTCTATCGCTTACGTTAATTACCAGTTTTTGATAGTCGTACTCGCCTTTAAACGCATTTTGTAACGATTTTGCATAGTTTACTTGCAATACCGGAAAGCGTGAACCTATGGATAGACGCTTAAAGCCATCGCCTACATATTTTTCTTTCCAAGCAAAACGCACATTTAAACGGGCTTCGGTATTGGTTACATCTTCTTTTTCGCCAATGGCTCCATCGCGTTTTGTTTCGTAATATTTATTTGTTCCAACGGGTGTAAAACGCCTGCCCACAAGGGTTGCAACCGATAGTAAGCCAGGGAACCATTCGCGACTATAATATGCATTTACATTATCTACGCGGGTTAAATTGGTAAGGGGGCTGGTTCTAAAAAAAGAAGCTAATACGTTATCTTGCGAAAAGCCATTGGTACTTTGCCCTAAAATTTCGTAATCGCTACGGTAGTTCATACCTACTAACTGGCGAGTTGGTTTTTTTGTAACGAACGATCTAAAGCCTAGGGCATATTTCCATTTTTCGTCTAAAATACCATAGGCAACATAGCCGCTCAATTCAAACCACTTGCTAAACATATCGCTGGTGCGGCCACCAAAACGCAGGCGTAAACCCTCTACTCTGTTATAAGAAACTAAGTTAGAATAAGGTCCAATTTCAAAATTATTAAAATCTTTATAGCCCGAAACAAAAATTGTAAATATATCTACCCACGTTTTGTAAACGGGTAGAGATTGAATGGTATCAATCATTTTAAAAATCTTTTTTTCGCGTGTTGTTAAACTATCGTGCCTATTTTGTGCCCAAAATTCGTCAGATCGTTTAATGGAGTCTTCATTAACAATTACTTTATCGCCAAACTCATAAAACTTTTCTTCTTTGGGTTGGTTTAATTTTATTTTTTTGTACGATGTTGTTTTTCTACCATAAAACCCAATGGCTTTTTTTGTAGGCGCAAAATCAATTACTAAACGATCTTTTGAGAGCATCCAAGTACTATCGGTATAAGTGTACTCTTGTACAATATTGGCACTATTAATAAAATTTATATTGGCATCTTTTGGCAAGCTCATTTCTAAACGTTTTATGCCCCAAGTGGTATCTGCTATCCACATATTACCTGTAAAGCTTAACTCTTGTACACGCTTGGGTTTAAAGCGAATGTGGTAAATGTATTGGTTGTTTTCAAAGGCACTATCTTCTAAATAATATTTATAATAAAACAAACCGTTTTCGCTTAGGGGGCTTGGTAATTGCTTACCAAATATTAAAACATTATTTTCGTAAATATTTATGTTTTGGTACATATCGCCCAACACCTGCGATATACTTGAGTTTTCTATCCCTGTAATTTTGGTAGCAATTACTACTTCTTTTTTACGAGCAGGGTTACTTTTGTAATAAAACTGCGATAAATTTTCTACAATAAAAAATGGAAGCGAGGGCTTTTCGGCACTATTACTACTATCCACATTATCAAACACAAAGGCAATGGGTTTAAACACTTTTTTATCGCGCATTTCTTTAGGTATGCGGTTAAGATCAAACTCTAATTTATTATAGGTTTCGTATTCGTAGGCTTTTAAATTTGTTTTATTTGTTTTGGTTTTATTTTTTACAGTATTGCGTACAATGCGGTGGGCGGGGTTATCGCCAGCTTTTATAATTACTTCCTCCAGCTTTGTACCCCCTTCGTTATTCATTGCAAAATTAATAATTTGTTCGGGGAGTGATTTATCAATTTTGCGTGCTAAACGTTGGTAACCCACAAAAGTACAAATTATAGAATCGGTAAGTTGGTTACATTTTATGACATAGTTACCATCAAAATCGGTTTGGGCAATAAAGTTTGTGCCTTTAATTACAAGGGGTACAAAGGGCATAGCTTCTTTATTATCGGCTTCAAACACTTTACCTTTAATAGTAAATTGTGCTTGCGAAATAAGCGTACTAACACAGAAAACAATAAATAAATGCCAGCGTATTTTCATTTAGAAGGGTAACGTGTTATTTTTTATCTTCAATTGTAACCTGCGTAAAATCAAAATAACGTAAGGCATTTGAATAAAAGTTTTTCATACGCGTGGTTATTAAACGGCAATTGCTTTCGTACCAAAGTGGTATTAAAGGGGCGTCGTTTATTAAAATTTGTTCAGCTTTTAAAAAGTAAACCGAAGCGGAATCCCTATTTACGGCATCGCGACCCATTTTGTAGTATTTATCAAACTCTGCATTTTTATATTTTGTGGTATTTGGATATGCTAAATGAGTGGTATCATTAGTTACGGGTTCTCCATAAAAAATACTTAAAAACGATTCGGGGCTAGGGTAATCGGCAACCCAGCCATAACGGTACATATCGCCTTTACCTTTAATTTGTAAGTCAAATTTTTCGGCATTTGGTAACGATTCAAATGTAATATTTACATTAATATTATTTTTTAATTGTTTTTGTATTTCGGCGGCAACGGTGTTGTTACGTGAGTTACCCGAGTTTACTAACAACTGTATTTCGGGTAAATTTTTACCATCGGGGTAACCTGCTTCTTTTAATAATTGTTTGGCTTTAGCCACATCTAAACTATAGCCTTTTAAGGTATTAATTTTGTAAAAATTAAATGTTGGTGGCACAACGCCGTATATAGCAGGGCCATAGGCTTGACCAAATAAAACACGCTCAATAATTTTATCTTTATCAATGGCATAATTTATGGCTTGCCTCAATTTTAAATTGTTTAAAGGAGCTTTGTTAGTGTTAAATAGATAAAAAGACGAAATCATTTCGGGGCGCTGGTCTAACACAAAACGTGGCGGATTGCCTTTAAATTCGGCAATATTTTGTTCAACAACTTCTTTTAATTGGCTGCTTGGTACTGAGCTTATAAAATCGTATTTACCGGCTTGAAATTTTTGTAAAGCTTCTTCAGTCGAACCTAAAATATCAACAATAACCGAATCTATTAAAGGTAATGCGTTTCCATTTTTATCTTTTGCATAATAATTTACATTTTTATACATGGCATAATGGGTTTTAGTACTTGTTTTTTCATCTAAAATAAAAGGGCCAATTCCTACGTTCGAATCTTCGTTTTTTGCTTCATAGGCTTCTTTACAAATTATTGCTGCCACTGGGTTTGCCATAATTTCTAAAAAAATGCTCGGCGAGTTTAGTAAATCAATACTAAAGGTATAATCATCAATAATTTTAAAGCCAGCAAGTTCTATTTTTTTATCTTTACTTGCTTTGTAATAATCGTTAGCGCCTACAATTCTATCTTTACAAACCGTATGAAATTGTACGTTGCCTAATCTATCGGTACATAATAATTCAAATGTAAATTTTACATCTTTTGAAGTTAACTCGATTGATTTTCCGGCAATAGGGCCCGTGCTTTGAAAGGTAACACCTTTGCGTAAATAAAAAGTAATTGTTTTACCGTTGGGCGAAATCTCCCATTTTTGGGCCAAACCCGGGGTTAAGCTTAAATCTTTAGGATTAATTTTTACCAAACCTTCGTGTATTTGCGAGGCTATTAAGGCTTCGATGGTAGTTGTTATTTTGTGTGGAAAAATACTTAAAGGCGCCATTACTTCGGCAATTCTTATAACCTTATTACCACCTTTATAATCGCTGTTGTTATTGGTAATATTTGAACTACCATTTTTACAAGCACTAAAACCAACTATTAATGCTACTATTGTAGCCCCACAAACCAAATTCTTCATAAAAAACATATTATTTAACAAATTTAGCTATATTTAATTAAAAATAATTGAAATAAAACACATTTTTTTCACAAATATATTTTGATATTACAAAATAACAACTTAATATTGCACGCTAAGAATGGCAATTTAATCGATGAAAAAAATTATTTTATACCTGTTTTTGTTTTTTATTACGATTAACAACACCCTTAATGCACAAGGTGGTGTTATTATTTTAGAAGGAAACTATCAAGGAAAAAACCTATATGTACAAAATCCTTTTCAAAGCGGTGGTGTTGGTTTTTGTGTTAACGAGGTTAAAGTTAATGGTAATATCACTACGGATGAGGTTACCTCGAGTGCCTTTGAAATTGATTTAAAACCACACAAATTAAATATTGGCGACAAAGTAGAAATTAAAATTTTTCATAAAGAAGATTGTAAACCTAAAGTATTAAACCCAGAAGTATTAAAACCAAAAAGCACCTTTGAAGTTGTTAGTATGACGGTTGATAAAGAGGGAACTGTAAAATGGACAACTAAATCTGAAACTGGTAAGTTAACGTTTGCAATTGAACAATTTCGATGGAACAAATGGGTAAAAGTGGGGGAGGTTGATGGTAATGGAACGCCAACAAGTAACGATTATTCTTTTAAAATTGTAGCCCATAGTGGTAAAAATCAAATTCGTGTACGCCAAACAGATTATAGTGGACAACCTCGTTTAAGTAAGCCAGTTGAATTTATGAGCGAAGTACCCGAAATGGAATATGCACCACTTAAAGCAAGTAAAGATGTTAACTTCTTTTTAAAAGGTAAAACAGATAAAGCCTTAGAAACAATGTACGAAATATATGATCAATACGGTAATATTGTTAAAAAAGGTTTTGGAAGCAAAGTAGACGTAAGTAACTTACCTAAAGGTGGTTATTTTTTAAACTTTGATAATAAAATGGGTGAGTTTGTAAAAAAATAAAAGTTAAACTCAATAAATTATTTAAAGGCTGTTTTTAAACAGCCTTTTTTATGGACTAAATTTTGTCAAAAAAACTAAAATTTATTAACCCAGTATTAATTGTTCCTATTTTTACAAAGTAATGTTTAAATTAAAAAAATATAATTTGTTTTTTTTAGGGATATTAACCCACTTTGTTTTTAATGCACAAACCTTTGAAGTTGAGCAACTAGAACAATTATTTAGGCCTCGTATAAAAGTAGATACTAAATATATTTTTGATTCTAAATTTAAAGATACTATATCGGTTTTTAACCAAAAAGAAGCCAATGCCGTATTTACTTTTCCCATAAAAACAAAATTAAATGCTAATGTTAAGCTTGATTTAAGTAGCCTAAAATTAAAAGATATTTTAAAAAATAGCATTAGAGTAAAAGCATCGCAAACATTAGGCATGTTGCGTTTTAATACACGACAAGTAAACGTTGGTTTTGATAGTTTGCCATTAAAAAACAATTATACCGTTGCTGCTGGTATACTAGGTGCAACACTTACAAAAAAATATCGTATTTTGTTTTATAGCACCAATATTGCCATTGCTGAACAGGATAAAACTATAAATAAAGCTACACCACGCTTTAGTGGTTTAATTGGACAACTACATATTAGGGGTTTAAAAAATAATTTTTTTTATGGCATTGCAGCAAGCTATAGCGATGGTTTGTTTTTAGCAGCACCTTTTTTTGGTGGTAGCCAACCTATAGGTAAAAAGTTTGTATTTAATTATACATTGCCAGTACAGGTTAATTTGCAGTATAAAAATAACCGTATGTTATTGGCTATTGGTATTAGTGCCGATGGTTATAGAACAGGTATAAACTATAACACAAAGCGTGTAAATGTAAATTACACTTCGGGGCTTTGCTATACAAATTTACGTTATAAGTTTAGTAAAACGTTTGTAGCAAACGCCGAAGTAGGCTATGTGTTTTATCAAAATTGGCGTTATACAAAAACTGATTTTATACACACTAATTTTGTAATTAACGGTGGGTTATATGCCCAAGTGGGCTTTAGTATTTTATTTGGCCAAACCATTTGGGAAAAAGCACTTGACTGGATTGTTAAGGGCTAGAACTTATTATTAACCCAAATATTGTTGTAATAATTTGCTACGGCTGCTATGGCGTAAACGACGAATAGCTTTTTCTTTTATTTGGCGCACACGCTCACGTGTTAAATCAAATTTATCACCAATTTCTTCAAGGGTTAAGCCGTGGTTTAAGCCAATGCCAAAAAATAATTTTACAACATCGCGCTCGCGCTCAGTTAATGTACTTAAGGCACGGTCTATTTCTTTACTTAAACTCTCCATCATTAGGCCACTATCAGCCTTTGGCGAATCTAAGTTAACTAATACATCTAATAAGCTACTTTCTTCACCATTAGCAAAAGGCGCATCCATGCTTACATGGCGACCACTTACTTTCATGGTATCGCTTACTTTATCAATGGGTAAATCTAACAGTTCGGCTAACTCTTCAGCACTTGGTTCGCGCTCAAATTCTTGTTCTAATTTACTATACGCTTTATTAATTTTATTTAAACTTCCTACTTGGTTTAATGGTAAACGTACAATACGGCTTTGCTCTGCTAATGCTTGTAAAATAGATTGACGAATCCACCAAACGGCATAACTAATAAATTTAAAACCACGGGTTTCATCAAAACGACGTGCTGCTTTTATTAAACCTAAGTTGCCTTCGTTAATTAAATCGGGTAGGCTTAAGCCTTGGTTTTGGTATTGTTTTGCTACCGAAACCACAAAACGTAAATTTGCACGTGTTAATTTTTCTAATGCGGATTGATCGCCATCTTTAATTTTTTTTGCTAAAACAACTTCTTCTTCGGCAGTAATTAATTCTTCGCGACCAATTTCTTGTAAATATTTATCAAGCGAAGCACTTTCGCGATTGGTTATGGATTTGGTTATTTTGAGTTGTCTCATGCTAAAAAAGATTAAGAAGACGAAGGTACAAAAAAAAACTGATTTTTTTAAACAAATTGTTTAAAATATATGTTTAGTGACTAAAATTAGGGTATAAAACAGGGCTATTTAATTAAAAAATGAGTTAGAGTTACTTTTTAGTGAGCACAAAATTTTTGTTTTTTTCTATATCTAATTTTCCTATATCTGATATAATCATTTCTTCGGTATAGTTTTGATAGCCTATGCTACTAATAGATATTTTAAAGTTGCCAGCGGGTAAACTAATAACGTATTTACCAGTTTTAGAGTTTGGGGCAAAGGTATATTCTTCGTTTTTATTTTTATTGGTGGCAATTATTTGTATGGTATAGTTTTTTGGTTGGGTTGTAGCTATCGTATCTCCTAAAAAAACTTTGCCGGTGTAAATTTTGGTAATTTGTTCGTTTTCGTTAAATTTTATGCGATAAATATCTAAATCGCCAAAGCCGCCAGGCCTAAAGGCGCTAATGTAGGCCACACGATTATCGGGGGTTACGCAAATGCTTCTATCATCATCGGTTGAGTTTACTGGGTAACCTAAATTTTCGGGTTTAGTATAGGTATTTTCTTCAGGATTCCAGGTGGTTTTAAACAAATCGTAACCGCCCATACTGTTGTGTCCTTCGCTAGCAAAGTATAAGGTGGTGCCATCGTTACTTAAGTATGGAAAATCTTCGTTATAATTTGTGTTAATGGTTTCGGGTAATTTTTGTGCTAAACTCCACTTACCGTTTGGTAATTTACGGCACATATATAAATCGCTTTTGGTATCTACTTTTTCGCGGCGGGCAAATATCATTAAGCTACCATCTTGGCTAAGGCAGCCTTCGGTTTCTATTTTTTCGTTAATTAAGGGGTCGCAAATTTTTGGTTTTGGAAATTCGGTTAATAAATCTTTTCGTTGCGAAATGTATAGGTCTCCAAATTTTTCAATATGATCAACATATACATACATTTCTAATCCATCGGATTTTAGGCCTACCACTTGTTCATCTAAGGCACTATTTATAGTACGGCCAGCGTTTAGGGCTTTTGTCCATTTACCGTTTTCAACTTTACTATAATAAATATCGCTACTGTGGTAGCCATCAATTTCTACTTTTTTTCCACCAAGATTATCTTTTCGGCGAGATGTAAATGCTAAAAAAGTTTCGTCGGCATTTATAAAGGGATAATAATCTGGTTCGTCGCTATTAATTTCTTTTCCTAAGTTTTGAAACGTAACGTTTGAGGGCTGTGCCATAAATTGCAGTGCGTTTTTACATTGCTGTATGTAGCGTGCCACCTCATCTTCGCGTTTGGGTTTT
>JAYTRS010000548.1:0-2651 GCA_043746065.1 Bacteroidota bacterium
GGCTGGTAAACAAGCCTCGCCATAGCCTACAAATTGTTTAAAAACTAACTTTATAAATACAGATTGTGTGTGGGTGCGAATATTACTTGATACGCCAAAGGGGTGTTTATATTCTAATAAAAAAGGGCTGTAGTATAGTTGCATGTTTTTATACCGGTAGTTAGAAATATAAATTAGTTTTATTTAAATTATAATATATTTGTTGGGATGAACATTAAACTATGCTTAATATAATTTAGCAGTACACATTTGTACTATTTGTAAGGAAATAATAAAACAACCAAGGTTTTATAAATTTAAAAACCGCAGAATAATTAAATTCTGCGGTTTTTAAATTAAGACATTTATATAACTAATTAAGCTAGTTTTACGTTAATTGCATTTAAGCCTTTTTTGCCTTCTTGTACATCAAACATTACTTCGTCGTTCTCGCGAATTTCTTCTGTAATTCCTGATACGTGAACAAATACTTCTTGTCCATTGTCTTCTTTAATAAATCCAAAGCCTTTAGCTTCGTTAAAAAATTTTACTGTTCCTTTTTTCATTTTGTTGTTTGTTTTATTGTTTATTTGTTTTTGTTGTTATTGTATTATTTTAAGAATACGGATGCGAAGATACGTCTATTTTTTGGTTTATCAACTTATTTATATCTTTTAAGTAATTTAATTCTTCTTGGGCACAAAAAGATAGGGCAATTCCCGACGAACCTGCTCTACCTGTTCTACCAATTCTATGCACATAGGTTTCGGCTTGCTCAGGTATTTCAAAATTAATTACGTGGCTTAGTTTATCCACATCAATACCTCTTGAGGCTATATCGGTAGCTACTAATATTCTAATAGTGCGATTTTTAAAGCCTTTAAGGGCTCTTTCTCTGGCGTTTTGAGATTTATTACCGTGTATAGCTTCGGCACTAATGCCATTACTGTTTAACTCCTTAGCTACTTTATCTGCTCCATGTTTGGTGCGGGTAAATACTAAGGCATGCTCAATATTATTATTTTTAAGTACGTGTTTTAATAGTAATTTTTTGTTTTCTTTTTTAACATAGTAAACGCTTTGCTTTACTAAACTGGCGGTAGATGATATTGGCGTAACCGAAACACTTACAGGGTTTTGTAGTATGGTATTAGCCAGCTTCATAATTTGTGGTGCTGCTGTAGCCGAAAAGAAAAGAGTTTGGCGCTTTGCTGGTAGCTTGGTAATTACTTTTTTAATATCGTTAATAAAGCCCATATCTAACATTCGGTCGGCCTCATCTAATACAAAATACTCAACAGTATTAAGTTTTATAAAGCCTTGGTTCATTAAATCTAATAATCTGCCAGGGGTTGCTACTAATACATCTACTCCCTTTTTTAGGGCGGTAGTTTGTGCTAATTGCGATACGCCACCAAATACGGTTGTGTGTGCTATACCCAAGTTATTGCCATATGCTAAAAAATTTTGGCTTATTTGTAAGGCCAATTCGCGGGTGGGGGCTAGTATTAGGGCTTTAATAGTTTTTGGTTTACCAGCTTGTTTTTTAGCATCTAACATTTGTAAAATGGGTAGGGCAAACGCAGCGGTTTTACCAGTGCCTGTTTGGGCACAGCCAAAAATATCGGCACCAGCTAAAATGTGTGGTATGGCTTGTTGTTGTATGGGGGTTGGGTTTGTGTACCCTTTTTTATCTAAAGCTAATACAAGTGCTTTAATAAGTTTTAATTCGGAAAATTGCAAAATATGTTATTTAAATTTAAGTTTATCTGTAAGAAGAGTGTAAGGGTTGTAACGGGTTGTAATAAGAATTTACAAGCGAAAATAAAATACAATATTATTAAAGAATTGCACAAATATACGCATATTATTAACGAATTACAAATTTTTATTTGTATGGGCTTGGCATTTAAGCTGTTTAGGGCGTTAGTAGGCGGTTTAACAATAGCAAAATATAGTACCTTTTTAAAAAATACCCTTTAATATTTTAAAAATGCGGGTTAGAGGATTTAAAACGCTCGTTAACTTTTAAACCGTACTATTTTTGGGGGAGCTTACAAGCTTATCTATAACGTCAGCCTGTGAAAAAACACAATGATATTAACACAAGCTGTTGTTTAAATTTAAAATAAAAATACAAAAAATAAATGAGTTAGAATTATCTTTGTTGTGTAAAAATTATGCAACACATACTCTCCAAAAACCGCCACCAAATTGAGTTTACAAGCTTAGAAGATTTAATAGAAGCCGATAATACGGTAAGATTTGTAGATGCTTTTGTAGATAAACTAGAATTAAATAAATTAGGCTTTACATTAAAAACGATTAAAACCGAAGGACGTCCATCGTACCAAAGTAAATTATTTTTAAAAATATACATCTATGGTTATTTAAATGGCATCCGTTCATCACGTAAGTTAGAAAAAGAATGTTTGCGAAATGTTGAGTTACAATGGCTGTGCAGTGGTTTAACGCCTAATTACCATAGCATAGCCGATTTTAGAAAAGATAATCCAACGGCATTACGCAATCCTTTAAACTATTTGTATTGTTTTTAAAAGATATAGATTTAGTTACAGGATCTGTTATAGCAATAGATGGAACCAAAGCCAGAGCATATAACAGTAAAAAAAATAATTACAACCAAAAAAAAGTAGAACGCCATTTTGCCT
>JAYTRS010000549.1:0-2649 GCA_043746065.1 Bacteroidota bacterium
GTTTGCGGCACACTCAAAAACTGTATTATGAAAAGGTATTTTACTTAAATACCAAAGTTTAGGTGGATAGGCATTTGCACCTGCACTATTTATCCAACGTTGTGCATCTAATACATAAAAGCCGTTTGCCTGTGTTAATTTTTGCGCCAACCTATTATTTATTTGTGCAAGGGTATACGCCACGCCATTAGTAAGATGATAAGCCGATATGCCATAGTATTTATTGGCATCGAGTGTAAACGAAGCTACGAGTGTAAATTTAACTCTGCTTGAACAGCTGATAAGCTGCTGAATAAATTCATCTACTTCGTTTAAAATTATATCTAATGTGATGGCTTCATTATTTAATAATTTATTAAACGAATGAATGACTCTGTGTGGCTGACAAAAAACAATTGCAAAATCGGGGGTAGATTGCCAACACTCTAAATTAGGGTTAAGTAAAACCTGTTGTACTTGGTTAAAGGGCGCAATTACGGGGCTGTAAGTAATAGTATCGGTTAAATTAGTTAAATACCCTGATAGGTTATTTATTGTAAAATCAGATATTAAAATGGGTTTAAGCGCTTTCAATGTTTAAACTTTAGTTTCTAAATAATTAATTAAAGATTCTAAATTTATAAGCAAGTTTTCTTTGTTTTCAATAATTTCAGATATGTCTAACATAAAATCGGCATTACATTGTGCTTTTATATTTTCTTCAACAAGTACCAATAAATTAACTAAACCAAGGCTATCTAATTTGCCTTCGGGTGTAAAGCCTGTTCGAGAAAAAAGAATGGTATTTGTATTTTTTTGTAGTTGTAAATCGCTTGCTTGAAAGGCGTTGTAACTTTCAATTGCTAAAAAAACGGAGGCTTTTATTTTATCTTTTGTTACAGTCATTTTTTTGTTTACCAATTATCTTTTCCAGCATCTGTGCTTGGTTTTAACATATTTATTTTTATTTCAGATACTATGGAGTTGGCACATTTTATGGCTTCGCCTTTTAATTTTTTCCAAATTAAATCGCCCATTATCATACTGCCACACTCCGCAATTGTGTTTTCAAAATTACCACCATTTGATTTGCCACTTTTGCTAATGTGTTTAATTTGTGCAATAGTGTATTTGTAGCGTTTATCTTTACACTCAATAATTACTTTCATTGTAATTTTACCCGTGTAATCGCAATCAGGATTTAATTCTTTAGGTTTTACGGTAAAGGTGGCAATGCACTCGGCTTTACTACCCGTAGTGATGCCATTTGTTTTGCCATATTTTGCACTTTCAATTTTTACCCAATTGACGGCGCGGTTTAATAATTCGCTAGCAGATACTGAGTCGGGCGGAGAAATAACTTCGGTTATTTTGTATTCCTCTTTCTTTTTTGGCGCATCGTCTTCTATATTTGTTTGTGCAAAATGGTAATTAGATTTAAAAAAAATTACTAAAAAAAATATTATTTTAAATAATTTCACCATGTATTTTATTTATTTACTCTGCATTTACGCTCTCTATTTCGATACCACTCGACTAAACTCAGTGTGACATTCTACGTCTACGCTACGGCGACAGGCGTTTTGTCATCTTGAGCGGCGTCGAAAGATGAATTCGACATTTATTTTATTTTTCTAACAAGTTTCAACTCTACTTCAACTACATTATTGTGATTCACTTAAACTATTCCTAGTTTAACAGATTAGTAACCATTGAGCATGCTATAAATTATAAAAGGAGTGTACTAAAAAAGTTACCACTCGTCTTTATTAGCATCCCCTTCTTGTTTCATTACTGCTTTTAAATCATCAACCACAATTTTGGTACATGCATAACTTTCGGCTCTAACTAGTTTCCACGTTCTATCGTTTAATTTCATTGAACCACACTCGGGCACTTCGGCATAAATATCACCACCACTCATGCCTTGCGCATTCGATTTGTGTTTAATATTTTTTATGGTGTAGCTGTATTTACCTTCTTTTGCCTCAATAATTACATCCATGGTAATTTTACCATCTACATCATTTTCGGGGTTTAGTATTTTTTGTTTAAAGTTAAAGGTAACGTTGCAGGTTACTGATTTACCAGAGTTAGTACCGCCAGCTTTTATAAATTTTTTAGTTTTTAAGGTGTACCAAGCTTGTGCACGTTTTAAAATTTCGGCTTGTGGAGCTGGCATTAGTGGCGGAAGGGTATCTACCACTTCTTCAACCACCACGGGCTCAACAACTACTGGCTTTTTTTTACCTTTTTTGCCCTCTACAACTGGGGCTATAGTTGGGGTAGCAGCTACTACTTTTGGTGCGTATTTGGCACGTTCAACTTCAACCGTCACTATATCGCGAATTATTTTTTTCTCATCTTCTTTATCTTGCGAAAAAGTTAGAAAAGGTAAAATAAGTAAAGCGCCAAGTATTAATTTTTTCATTTTTAGTTTTTTATTTAATACAAAAATAAACTTTTTTAGTACATTTTAGTAAATTGATTTGGGTTGACTTCGCACATTAAATTGTAAATAGCATCAAACACATCATCAGCATTTGGTTTGCTAAAATAATCGCCATCGCTACCATAAGCAGGGCGATGCTCTTTACTTGCAATGGTAACAGGTGCCGAATCTAAATACTGATAGCCTTTTTGTTCTTCAATTATTTTTTGTAAAATGTA
>JAYTRS010000550.1:0-8250 GCA_043746065.1 Bacteroidota bacterium
AAACCCTCATTATGTAAATAGTGAGGGTTTTTTGATTTTAATCCATTTATATTTTAAATTATTGCTTTTGAAACATATAAATCTTATAGGGATATTTAAAATAGTGTTACAGTAAAGACATTAAACGTTTTAAAGTAAAAGTAGAATTTTTAGCGTGTATTATCTATTCAATAATTTATAATTCTGTGGGTTAGATAATTGTATAAAACAATACTAATTAATATATTTACTTGTGTTTACAAAACACGTACCGTTTTACTTTTTTATTTTCAGCTGTGGAATTAATAAGCAACAAAAGTATAAGTGGTAGTGATTTTGTTGGATTCTCCAAATTTAATAGTTTATCAACAAGCGTTTAATAAAAATTATAATCAAATTATTAGAGTAGGGCAAAAGCAATAAATTTAGGAGTTTTAAAGCTATACCAATGCAATCTGAGTAGTAATACTTAACCAAAATCGTGTTATTTAAAAAAATAGTAAAATTAATTCGTTTTTTTACTACATTAGCTCCTATTAATAAATTAAAAAGTCTATGAAAAAAATATTTACACTCGCCTTAGTAATTGCAACTACTTTTATTATTGCACAAACCCCCACCTGTAGCTTAAACCCTACTTTTATTGCAAGTACCAAAGTTGGTATTTGGCCCGATAGTGCTACTAACTTTGTACAAGGTACTGTTGGCGTACCCTACGTACAAAACATTACCGTAAAAGTACCAATAGATACTGTTACTGGTTTTGGTACGTTTTGTTTTAACAGAGTGGTTTTATCAAACACCATTGTTACAAATTATAATTTGCCTCCAGGTTTAAATTTTGGTTCAAGTACAGCGGCTGTAGCCAATGGTACTATAGGTGGTGCGCCCTCTTTTAAATTCCCGGGTAGCGCTAATAATTGTGCCAGTATTTTTGGCACACCTACAACGGCAGGTACTTATACCTTAAGTTTAGTAATACAACCCTACGTTAGCCCTAAATTTGGCAGCTGCCCAAGTCCTGCAAATGTTAGCGGTGGTAGCGCCTTAACAAGCCCAACTACACTAAATTATTACATTATAAAAATCAATGCTGCTGCTGCTATTAAAGAAGATGTAAGCTCAAAATCGATAAACATTACTAATATGCCAAACCCATTTAGTGGCAAAACACAAATTAAATTTACCGTTAAAGATGAAGCACAAGCAAAACTTACTGTTTATAATTTATTAGGTAATAAGGTATATGCCAATTCTTTCAAAACAAACTATGGCGAAAATAATTATGAGTTAGATGCCACCGATTGGGCAAATGGTATTTATTTATACACCATACAATACAAAAATTATACTGAAACAAAACGTTTGGTAGTGGTAAATACGAATTAATGAAACAACAAACCTTTGAACTTTTAATTTTAGGCTCATCTAGTGCCAGTCCTACTTCCAACAGAAACCCAAGCGCTCAATTATTAAACATAGCTGAGCGCTATTTTTTAATAGATTGTGGCGAGGCTACCCAAATACAGTTACGCAAATACAAAGCAAAACTACAGGCCATCAACCATATTTTAATTTCGCATTTACATGGCGATCATTTTTTTGGATTACCGGGTTTATTAAGTACCATGAGCCTTTTGGGTCGAAAACAAGCATTAACTATTTATTGCCCACCCGATTTAAAATTAATAATAGATACTATAAATACAGCATCGCAAACGGTATTAAATTTTGAAATTGTGTGGCAGTTTACCAATAATACTAGTTTAAATTTACTGTTTGAAGATGCAAAAGTGCAAGTCTATTCTTTTCCGCTAAAGCACCGTATTTATTGCACTGGTTTTTTGTTTAAAGAAAAACCATTGCCTAGAAACATTGATAAATATAAATTAGAGAAATTAAATATTTCGGTAGCAGAGATATTAAAATTAAAAAATGGGTTAGATGTTATAAATGAAGATGGCAAACTTATTAAAAATAAAGAAGTAACCCTAAACCCTTTACCCGAAAGGAGTTATGCGTATTGCAGCGATACCATTTTTTATAAAAAAACAGCTACGTTTATTAAAAATGTAGATTTACTATACCACGAAAGCACTTTTTTAGAAGATAAATTAGATAGAGCAAAAAAAACATTTCACAGTACTGCCAAACAAGCGGCAGAAATTGCAAAACTAAGCAATGCTACTAAGTTATTGTTGGGTCACTTTTCGGCTCGTTATGGTAATTTAGATAGTTTTTTACAAGAAGCAAAGCCCATTTTTAATAACTGTGAGCTAGCCATAGAGGGTAAAACATTTAGCCCAAACGTTTAGTAATTAATTTGCTTACGTTACCAAACACTTGCCCGGGGCTAAACTTACGCCAATTAAAATCATCTAACTCGCCCCCATAAATAAAAAAATAATCGAGGCGTGCTTTTTTAAATTCAATTAAAACATGTTCTCTAAAATTTAATAATACTATCCAGCCATCGTTAGTATTATCTTCAAACCATTCTTCATAATAACTATCATCGCTGTTATGAAAATTTAAAACGTTTTCGCCAATTAAAATATATTTATTAACGCCGCATAAAATAAGTTCGTCAATAAAATCGCGTTTTAAAAGCATAATATCGTTATTAATAGCATCGTTCCATTCGCCAATAAACTCAATAATGGCATATTTTTCGGCATAGTCAACAAACAAAATTTTAAGGTAAAGCGTTTCGCTACCTATATCGTCCCATTGTGGGTGAATATAAAAATTATATATTGTTTTACTAAACTCAAACTCGCTATACTCTGCACCATAAAAGGGCGATTGAGGATCAGTAGCAGCAACATATAAATGTTGCCAATTATAAAAGGGCTCTATAGTATGCATTTATAAACACAAAATTAATATAAATTACAAAGTGTAAGCCCTAAAAAAACGAATAGAATTATGTATATTTATAACCTATATAATGAAAACAGTAATAACAAGTTCTGATAAATCGTTTTTAAACCTTAGTGAGCTAAGAAGATACTCTGGCTTATTTAAATATTTATCATTACGCGATGTTTCGGTGCGCTATAAGCAAACAAAAATTGGTTTTGCTTGGAGCATAATTAGGCCACTTATAAACATTTTAATTTTTGGGTGTTTGTCTATTTTAGTTGATAAATCGCAATCGCCCACTCAAAAATTTTTAATGGTTTCGGCGGGTGTAATTTTTTGGCAATTACTAGCAAGTGCCATTACCGAAGTAAGTAATTCGCTAACGGTAAATTCAAATATTTTAACCAAAGTATATTTACCAAAATTAATTTTACCGCTATCCAGTTTGCTAGTTTGTATAATAGATTTTTTAATAGCTTTTGTAATCTTTATACTCATGTTTATTTTTTTTAACGGATTACCTGCTTGGCAATTATTTTTTTTACCCCTAGTAATTTTATATGGTTTAGTTTTTTGTTTTAGCTTAGGTTTGTTATTTGCTACCGCATCGGTTAAATTTAGAGATGTGAAATTTATTTTACCATTTATTATTCAAATTTTATTTTATGCATCGCCTGTATTTTTAAGTACAGAATTTATTTTAAAACTTAATATGCCCGAGTTTGCTAAAATTATTTATCAATTAAACCCATTAGTATATATGCTTAATGCCTTTAAATATTGTATTTATGGTAGTTTTGATAACTTTAATATGTTGTATTTGGGTATTTCAATAGGTATAACGTTTTTAACCTTAATTGTTTCGCTAAAATATTTTTTAAACTTCGAAAAATCGTTTGCTGATTATATATAACCAATGAGCCAAATTGCCATAAAAGTTGAAAACGTTAGCAAAAAGTATAATCTTTTGCATAAACAAAAAACCCAAGCCGATTCGTTAATTGGTTCGTTTGGCGGTGGTATAAAAAATATGTTTAGCTCTAAAAAAACAAGCACTTTAAACGAAGAATTTTGGGCTTTACAAGATATTAATTTCGAAATAAATAAAGGAGATAGAGTTGGTATAATTGGAAGAAATGGCGCAGGCAAATCTACCTTATTAAAAATACTAAGCCGTATAGTAAAACCTACAACGGGCAGTATTGAATACTATGGCAGAATGGCTAGCTTATTAGAAGTAGGAACTGGTTTTCATGGAGATTTAAGCGGACGTGAAAACATTTATTTAAACGGCTCAATTTTAGGAATGAGCAAGCACGAAATAGATGCAAAATTTGATGAAATAGTTGCCTTTAGCGAAGTAGAAAAATTTTTAGATACACCCGTTAAACGATACAGCAGTGGCATGTATGTGAGGCTAGCATTTGCTGTTGCGGCACATTTAGAAACCGAAATTTTAATAGTAGATGAAGTATTAGCAGTAGGCGATGCAGCTTTTCAAAAAAAATGTATTGGTAAAATGAATGAGATAAGCAACAAAGAAGGCAAAACAATTTTATTTGTAAGCCATAGTATGCAATCTGTTCAAAAAATTTGTAATACAGGTATTTTTTTACAAAAAGGGAAAATAATAGAACAAAATACAATAGATAAAATAGTAAATAGGTATTTACAGTCGGGCGATACAGGGCAGGCTAGTTTTGATATACCTTTACCAAATGAACCCACTAATGGGCATGTTACTAAAGTAATTATTGAAAACAAACAAGGGCAAATATTACACGAAATACCAGTAGGATCGGACTGGAGAGTTAGAATAATTATTAAAGTTATACAACCAATTGAACATTTTATTGTAGGCTTAGGTATTGTTTCGTCATTTGATACTCCAATACGAACATCTTGGAGTCTACCACAAAATATATCTGTGGGCAATTACGAAATAATTTTTGATAATGATGATGTGATGTTAACCTCTGGTTTATATAAACTTGTAATTGGTTTGTCAAGTCATGTTCGAACATTTCAATATATAGACGATTTGATTACAATTATTATTTCTGATGCTGGAGATGCTGCAAATAATAACCGAATAATTAATACCGAAAGCGGTTTAATTTTAAATCCCATGAACGTTACATTAAATAAATTATAACACTATGTTTTTTTCGAAAAATAAAAAAAATACAATTGCACAGTTTGAAAAAGTTAGCTATTCGCAATGTGGCGAAGATACAATTATTGATTTTGCATTTGGCCAACTAAAAATTAACAACCCATCCTACTTAGATTTAGGCGCCCATCACCCCTATTATTTAAGTAATACTGCTTATTTTTATAAAAAAGGTTGCCGAGGTGTAAGCGTAGAAGCCGACCCAAATTTATTTGAAGCTTTTAAAAAAGAACGCCCCGAAGAAATTACTTTAAATGTAGGAGTTGGAGAAACTAGTGGCTCTAGTGCTGATTTTTATATTATGAGTGCCACTACTTTAAATACTTTTTCGAAAGCAGAAGCAGAAAGATATGCTAGTTATGGCGATAAAAAAATTGTAAACGTTATTAAATTGCCTATTCTTTCAATTAATGATATTATTGCCACTCATTTTAAAACACAATGTCCAAATTTTATTTCCTTAGATATTGAAGGAATGGATTTAATAATTATTAAATCACTTGATTTTGTAAAATACCGACCCGAAATTTTATGTATAGAAACCATAAGTTATACTGAAAATAAAACGGAAGAAAAATTAAAAGATATTATTAGCTATGTTGAAAGTAAAGGTTATTTTTTGTATGCAGATACTTATATAAACTCAATTTTTGTAGATACAGAAAAATGGAAAAATAGATAAAAAATTCATTTGCAAAATAAATATCAAATATCAGTAGTCATTCCAACGTATAATCGTGCCAATGATTTATTGGCCGCAATACATAGCGTTTTAAATCAAACGTATCCAATTACCGAAATACTCGTTTGTGACGATGGATCTACAGATAATTCAAAAGAGTTGGTTTCAAATTTAAACAATCCCAAAGTAAAATGGCTGGAATGTGGGAAAAACGGCGGCCCTGCTATCCCTAGAAATATAGGGGTAAAACACAGTATTGGAAATTGGGTTGCCTTTTTAGATAATGATGATGAATGGGTTAACACAAAAATAGAAAAACAAGTAGCCTTATTGCAACATCATGATGCAAAAGCATGTTGTTGTAATGCCTCGCGAATTAAATTTGGCGAAGATAAAGGCACATATTTAAATTATAAAAAAACAGAAATAACCACACTTGATTTAATGCTGCAAAACTCTATTATTTGCAGTTCTGCACTAGTAAATAAAGAGTTAGTTTTACAAACTGCCTTATTTCCCGAAGACAAAAAATTTATTGCTATTGAAGACTATTGTTTGTGGCTTAAATTAAGTACAAAAACCAAATTTTTATTTATTAATGAAAACTTAGTAAAATACAGTGATAATGCAGAAACATCCATTCGATCTACAAATACAAAAGATGTTTGGGATACTTATTCAGTTATTTTTAATGACTTTAAAAAATGGTTAACTCAAAAAAAAATTAGTTTGAGTAGCGATGAAAAAAGAGAATTTAAAAAGCTAACAAAAAAAATAAGGCAAAAAGGAATTGAAACACCAACTGATAATTTTTTTAGAAAATTAAGTGATAAACTAAAAATTAAAACTATATATAATAGTTAAGATGAAAACAGGGCCATTCATTAGTGTTATTCTTCCTGTTTATAATGCTCAACCTTTTTTAAAGGAAGCCATTGAAAGCATTTTAAATCAATCATATTCAAATTTTGAATTTATAATCATTAACGATGGCTCAACAGATGATTCTGAAAAAATAATTTTACAATTTAACGATAGTAGAATTAAATATTACTATCAGCAAAATAAAGGATTGGGTGCAACATTAAATATTGGTTTAAGTTTATCTACGGGAACATATATTGCAAGACAGGATCAAGATGATATTTCTTACCCAGATAGATTTAAAAAACAAATTGATTTTTTAGAAAAAAATCCAACAATAGTATTACTTGGAACACGTGCTAAAATTTTTACAGAAAACTCTACAGAAATTAAATACCATAACCATGCTACCCATTCTGCTAATTTAAAATTTGATTTACTGTTTGATAATCCATTCGTTCATAGTTCGGTAATGTTTAAAAAATCAGCAATTGATGCAGTAGGCGATTATACTATTGACAGAAATTTATACGAAGATTACGATTTATGGTCGCGTATGTCACTAAATGGCGAAGTAGCAAATTTATCAGATATTTTATTAGACTACAGGCACCACTCAAAAGGCTTATCCACCAATAGTTCTAACTTTAAAGAATATGCTTTATTTGAACAAGGGTTAAAAAATACAAAAAAATTAATAGGAGAATTGTCAACTCCCGTTATTGATTTACTTGCTTTATTTCATTGGAAAATAGAAAAATATTCAGGTACAACCATTATTCAATTATTTGAAGCACTAGATATAATTACTAATAAATTAATTAGTATATATCCAAACGAAGAAAATATACTAACTGAAAGAAAAAAACAATACTATAAAATAATTCGTTATCGATTAAATATTATGGCACGTCGTAACAAGCCATCATTTTTTAAAATGTTATATTTAAAAATTGAAAACAAATTATTAAAATTACATCCTCACGTTATAAATAATTAAAATGAAAATTTTTCATTGTGTAGAATCGTATTACCCAGCCGTTGGCGGTATGCAAGAAGTTGTAAAACAACTTAGCGAGCGTTTAGTGAAATTAGGGCACGATGTAACCGTATTAACACGTTATAATGCCGATAGAGCTTTTAATGAATTTAATGGTGTTAAAATTAAAACGTTTAATATTGTAGGCAATCCTCGTATTATTGAAAATGAAAACGATAAAGAATACGTTGATTTTTTATTAAATACAACCTGTGATATTATTACATTTTTTGCAGCGCAACAATGGGCAACAAATTTAGCATTGCCTATTCTTAAAAATATTAAAGCAAAAAAAGTATCAGTTCCCACAGGCTATTCAGGACTTTATTGGCCAGAGTTTAAATCGTATTTTGAAGATATGAAAACATGGATTCATGATTATGACATGAATGTATATTTAAGTAATGATTATAGAGACATAAACTTTGCTAAAGAAAACAATGTAAAACATACGATTCTGATACCTAATGGAGCAGCTGAAGATGAATTTTTACCTGAAACAACTCTTAATATTAAGCAAGAATTAAACATTCCTCAAAATCATTTTTTAATATTATTAGTTGGTTCATATACAGGCTGGAAAGGTCATAGAGAAGCTATTGAATTATTTTTAAAATCAAACATTAAAAATGCAACCCTATTAATGAT
>JAYTRS010000551.1:0-2627 GCA_043746065.1 Bacteroidota bacterium
TGTCGTTACAAACATTTATACATTCTCAACCTTTTAAATTAGAAAGCGGCGAACAGCTTCCTGAAATAGAAATTGCCTATCACACATTTGGAAAATTAAATACAAAAAAAGATAATGTAATATGGGTTTGCCATGCATTAACCGCTAATAGTAATGTATTTGATTGGTGGCAGGGTTTATTTGGTGAAAACTGTTTGTTTAATCCGCAAGATTATTTTATTGTTTGTGCTAATAATTTAGGTTCTAGCTATGGCACTACTGGGGCTTTATCGTACAATAAATATACAAACCAACAATGGTTTAGTCATTTTCCTCACATTACCATTCGCGATATGGTAAACGCTCACGAACTATTACGCCAACATTTAAATATTGATAAAATACATACAATTATTGGTGGCTCGCAAGGTGCGCAGCAAGTAATGGAGTGGACAATTTTACACCCCTCACTATTTAAACATAGTATTTTAGTTGCAACTAATGCTAAACATTCTCCATGGGGCATTGCTTTTAATGAAAGCCAACGCTTAGCCATTAAAGCCGACAGAACCTATTATTCTAACACTATTACTGGTGGCAATAAAGGTTTAGCCGCTGCAAGAAGTATAGCCTTATTAAGTTATAGAAATTACGAAACCTACAATCAATCGCAACACGAAAAAAATAACGAAAAAACAAATGATTATAATGCAGCAAGTTATCAGCGTTATCAAGGACAAAAATTAATTAGTCGGTTTAATGCCTATTCCTACGTTACACTTTTAAACGCTATGGATTCTCATAATGTAGGCAGAGGAAAGCAATCAATTGAGAAAGCGCTTGAGACTATTACAGCAAAAACCTTGGTAATAGGTATTAGTACAGATATGTTGTTTCCACCACACGAACAAATGTATTTATCGCATCATATAAAAAATAGCAGTCTAAAAATTATCGATTCGTTTTATGGGCACGATGGTTTTTTGTTAGAAACAAAACAGCTCACCACCATTATTAGTGAATTTTTTAATTCAAATCAACAAAATATAAATAAATTAGTTTTAACCTTATAAAAAACAAAATGGCAAAAAAATTAAAAATAGGATTGTTTGGCTTTGGCTGTGTTGGTCAAGGTTTACACTACGTATTAAACAATAGTACTGGCTTTAAAGCCGATATTGTAAAAATTTGTGTAAAAGATAAAACTAAAAAACGTACAGTTTCTAAAAGTTTAATTACCTACGATAAAAACGAAATTTTAAACAACCCAGAAATTGATGTGATTGTTGAATTAATTGACGATGCCACCGAAGCCTTTAAAATTGTAAGTCAGGCTCTAAAAAAAGGTAAACATGTAGTAACTGCTAATAAAAAAATGTTGGCTCTGCATTTACAAGAATTGTACGAATTGCAACAAAAAAATAACGTGTCGCTTTTATATGAAGCCTCGGCGTGTGGCAGTATTCCTATTATTAGAAGTTTAGAAGAATATTTTGATAACGAAGAATTAGAAAAAGTAACAGGTATTTTTAACGGCACTACCAATTATATTTTAACCAAAACAATTAGCGAAAAGTTATCGTACCCCGTTGCTTTAAAACAAGCACAAGAAAAAGGCTTTGCCGAAACCGATCCTACAAACGATGTACAAGGCTTTGATGCAAAGTTTAAAGCGGTTATCATTTCATTACATGCCTTTGGTTTAATTATTAAGGCTGAAGAGGTATTAAATATTGGCATTACAACCTTACACGAAAACGATATTAATTATGCTTCTGAAAAAGGATATAAAATAAAACTAACACCCATTATTCAACGCCTATCAAACAACAAAATAAGCGTATTTGTAGTGCCCCGTTTTATAGAAAACAACAATCAATTATTTAATGTAGATAACGAATTTAATGGTGTAATTGTAGAAGGTAAATTTAGTGGCGAACAATTTTTACAAGGTAGAGGCGCTGGCAGCCACCCAACTGGGGCAGCTGTATTATCAGATATTTCAGCGCTATCGCATGGTTATAAATATGAATTTAAAAAACATGTACAAAAACACGCAAATGGTTTTACAAACAATGTAATTATAACTATTTATTTACGCTATAACTCAATTACCGATTTAGAAAAATTAAAATTTACCGAAATTTTAGAAAAATATACAGGCAATAAATATAACTACGTGGTAGGTAAAATAAATGTACAAACGTTACTGAGTCACCAAGAATATATTTTAAAAAATAAATTATTTATTTCTTTAGTAAATGATACGGTTACTTTAAACGAAAGCAATAGCAAAGCAAATTTAAAAATAAAGTAAAAGAAGTTGGCTATGATTTTAAACAAAAAAAGGCTTTTAAAAAATTAAAAGCCTTTTTTTTATAAATCTTTTATTTATTTAATGTGCTATTCTTTTTACTATATAAAAAATATATAACTAAGCCTAAAATCATCCAAACTCCTGCTGAAGCTAAAGTAAATAAATCTAATGCAATTATCATAAATAAACACACTATCATTCCTAATATTGGCACTAAAGGAACTAATGGCGTTTTAAATGGGCGAGGAATTTCTGGATTTTTCTTTCTCATAATTAAAATTCCTAAACATACGATTACAAATGCAAATAAAGTTCCAAATGAGGTTAAATC
>JAYTRS010000552.1:0-2625 GCA_043746065.1 Bacteroidota bacterium
TTGTTTTGTTTTAATACATTAATTAAGGTTACAATTACACGAGCACCGCTGCAACCTAATGGGTGCCCTAAAGATACTGCTCCACCATTAACGTTTACTTTGCTGGCATCTAAATTCATTATTTTTATGTTTGCTAAACCTACTACACTAAAGGCTTCGTTTAATTCAAAATAATTAATATCTCCCATTTTTAAGCCTGCTCTTTCAACGGCTTTTGGTACCGCTAAACTTGGTGCAGTAGTAAACCATTCTGGTGCCTGCTCAGCATCGGCATAGCTTTTTATTTTAGCCAATGGCTTTAAACCTAAGCTTTCAGCTTTTTGTTTACTCATTAAAATTAAAGCTGCTGCACCGTCGTTCATAGTACTTGCATTGGCAGCAGTTACAGTACCTTCTTTACTAAATACGGGTTTTAAAGTTGGTATTTTTTCAAAATTTACATTTTTATATTCCTCATCTTCAATAAACTCAATATCGCCTTTTTTAGTTTTTACGGTTACGCTTACAATTTCATCTTTAAACTTACCAGCACTCCAAGCGGCAGCACTACGTCTGTAAGATTCAATAGCAAAAGCATCTTGCTCTTCGCGGGTAAATTTATATTCCTTAGCACATAAATCTGCACAGTTACCCATTGCAGTTCCGGCATACACATCCGTTAAACCATCTTTAGCCAAACCATCAATTAATTTGCTATCGCCATACTTTGCACCCCAACGGGTTGCATCGCTGTAAAAGGGTACAGCACTCATATTTTCCATACCTCCAGCAATTACAACATCATTATCGCCCAACATAATACTTTGTGCGGCAAGTGCAATGGCTTTCATACCACTGGCGCACACTTTATTAATAGTGGTGCAATTTACAGCATCGGGCAAACCTGCAAATTTAGCAGCTTGGCGGGCGGGTGCTTGCCCTAAGTTAGCTTGTAATACGCTGCCCATAAATACTTCTTGTACTAAATTAACATCTAATTTTATTTTATCTAATGCACCTTTAATAGCTGCTGCGCCTAATTGTGTGGCGGGTACATTTGCTAAAGTGCCACCAAAACTTCCTAATGCTGTGCGTACAGCCGATATTATATATACTTCGTTCATAATTTGTTATTTTTTAAATTCGCCACCAATTTACAATTTTAATTAAAATGCACACGTTAAATTTTATAAACAGTTTTATCTGTAAATTAGTGGCAAAATGCAGGGACTAGTTATTAAATCTACCGGAAGTAATTATTTAGTAAACATAAATAATACAGTTTATAATTGTAAACTACAAGGTAAAATTAGGTTAGAGGGGCGCAAAACCACTAACCCCATTGCTGTAGGCGATATTGTAGATGTGCTGTTTGAAAACGAAAAAGAAGTATCAATTATAAAAATACACCCACGTAAAAATTATATTATTCGTAAATCGTTAAATTTGAGTAAACAAGCTCATATTATTGCTAGTAATTTAGACCAAGCCATTTTAATTGCCACCTTAGTTGCGCCACGCACCAGTTTAGGCTTTATTGATAGATTTTTAATTACTGCCGAAGCGTACAGAATACCCGCCAAACTAATTTTTAATAAATGCGATTTATTAAACGACGAATTGCTAGGTTATCAAAAAGAAATAATTGATATATATGTAAAAGCGGGCTACGAATGCTTTGAGGTAAGTAGCTACAATAAACAACAGGTAGATGATTTAAAACCTATTTTTGAAAACAAAACTACTTTAATTGCAGGGCATTCGGGGGTTGGTAAATCTACCTTTGTTAATGCTATTGAGCCTAGTTTAACTATTAAAACGGGGCAAATATCATCGGCGCATGCCAAAGGTATGCACACTACAACCTTTGCCGAATTGCACCCCCTTAGTTTTGGTGGTAATATTATTGATAGCCCAGGTATTAAAGAATTGGGCTTGGTAGAAATGAAAAAAGAAGAAGTTGGACATTATTTTCCTGAAATTAGAAACCTAATGAATGCCTGTAAATTTAATAATTGCGTACACGTAAACGAACCAAAGTGTGCTGTAATTAAGGCTGTAGAAGAAGGTGAATTAAACGAAGAACGCTATAACAGCTACCTAAAAAT
Source organism: Bacteroidota bacterium (assembly GCA_043746065.1). GTDB lineage: Bacteria > Bacteroidota > Bacteroidia > B-17B0 > Aurantibacillaceae > Aurantibacillus. The sequence continues at coordinate 2,088 of JAYTRS010000552.1, forward strand.
TTTAAACGGCGAAGAAATGGATTGGAAAGAATGGGAAATAAAGTAGAATAGCTAAACCTAATACACATTTGCTATTCGTTTATTTTATGTGCATTTTTACCCTTAAAATTTAAATTTTATTTATGGATAATAGCTTTAACAACAATTTTACAAACGATACCAGCCCTACCCTATCTCCAAAACCTCAGTTTTTAAAAGTGCTTTGTATTTTATCAATTGTAGCGTGTAGCTTGTTAATTTTAATTTATGCTTGTGGTGCCTTTTGTTTAAGTTTGGGGCAAGAGAGTATTGATACCATTTGGCAAAAAGTAATTGAAACACAACCACAGCTAGAAGACGTTAACCCTATGGAGTTTTTTCATGAAGTAGGTATGGTATGTTTATATGCTTTAATAGCAAACATTACAGCGTTATTAGGAGTAATAATGATGTGGAATTTAAATAAAATAGGCTTTTTTATTTATGCCATTGCCGAGCTATCGTCAAACTTTTTTGGTTTAAATATGAATGTAAATGGTACCGAAACCAAATCATACAC
>JAYTRS010000553.1:0-2614 GCA_043746065.1 Bacteroidota bacterium
CCAAAGTATTTATGGTTTTAGAGGTGCCAACATTCAAAACATTTTAAATTTTGAAAAAGATTATCCCGATTTACAAACCTTTAAATTAGAACAAAATTACCGAAGCACTAAAAACATTGTAGGTGCAGCCAATCAAATTATTGCTAACAACAAAGACCAATTTAAAAAAATTGTTTTTACCGATAATGAAGAAGGGCAAAAATTAAAAGTAATAAAAGCCAGTACCGATAATGAAGAAGGTAAAAAAGTAGTAGATAGTATTTTTGAAATTAGAATGCAGCAACAGGCTATGAATAGCCATTTTGCCATTCTATACCGCACCAATTCTCAATCACGTGCTTTTGAAGAAGCCTTTCGCCGTTTAAATATTCCGTACAAAATATATGGCGGTGTAAGTTTTTATCAACGTAAAGAAATTAAAGACCTACTAAGTTATTTTAGGTTAACCATTAATAATAGCGACGACGAAAGTTTAAAACGCATTATTAATTATCCTGCTCGTGGCATTGGGCAAACAACTTTAGATAAATTAACCGTTTCTGCTGCCGAGCACGACATTAGTATTTTTACCGTGCTTACTAATTTAAAAGATTTTAATCTAGGTATAAATGCAGGCACAGCCAATAAAATAAACGATTTTGTCATGCAAATAAAATCGTATAGTTTAACAGTAAAGTATAAAGATGCTTACGAATTAGCCAACCATATTGCTGTTAATACAGGCATTGTAAAAGAGTTGTATAGCGATAAAACCCCCGAAGGTGTTAGCCGTTACGAAAATATACAAGAACTTTTAAATGGTATAAAAGATTTTGTAGAGCAAAAACGCACTCCGCAAGAAGAAGAAGTAAACGACATTATAAAACAAAGTTTAGTAAAAGACGAAAGTCAATTATTTGCTGAGCATAGCAATAATGATTTAAAAACCTTAGATGAGTTTATGCAAGAAATTACCTTGCTAACCGATATTGATAAAGAAAGTGATGATGAGCGCAATGCCGATAAAGTAAGTATGATGACCGTTCACGCCTCCAAGGGCTTGGAGTTTCCTTATGTTTACGTTGTTGGTTTAGAAGAAAATTTATTTCCCTCTCAATTATCAATTACTAGCCGAGCCGATTTAGAAGAAGAACGCCGTTTATTTTACGTAGCCGTTACACGTGCTGAAAAACAAGCCTTTTTATGCTTTGCTACTATGCGCTATCGCTTTGGTAATGTTACCTATTGCGAGCCAAGTCGTTTTATTGAAGAGATTGATTCTACCTTTTTAGAGTACCCACAAGTAGCCGAAACACAAACATTTAATGATAATTTATTTGAAAAATTCAGAAACGATTATAGTGATATTTCTGAAAAAGAAACGAACTTTAACACTACATCTATAAATTTTGGTGGGGCTAACAAAACAAATCCAGGCATTAATTTTACTCCAGCAAAAAAATTAGTAAGTTTAACATCGCGCTTAAGTACTCCCTCTGCCAATCCGGTAGATGTTAGTTTAAATCAAAGTTTACAATTAAACGATTTTGTAATGCACGAAAAATTTGGACGTGGCCAAATTACTATTTTAGAAGGTAAATGGCCCGAAACAAAAGCCACCATTAATTTTGAAGGCAATGGTACTAAAAATTTATTACTAAAATTTGCTCGCCTAGCTAAGATTTAACTCTATTCTCAATTCATTTTTTTAGTAGTTATTGTTTTTTGTTAAATTCACACATTTAATGAAGTATTTTATTTCCATACTAATTCTTTTACTTGCAATTACTTTTAATGCGCAACAAAATTTTAAATCCATCAACGCAAAAAAAACCTTCGAAAAAATAAAAATTGATGGTGACTTAAACGATAGCACTTGGCAAACAGCCGAAATTACTGGCAATTTTTGGCAAAACTTTCCATTCGATTCATCTTTAGCAAAAACAAAAACCGAAGTAATGGTAGCGTATAACGACCAATACTTATACATTGCCGCCATTTGCTATGATTCTATACCCGGTAAATACATTGTACAAACCCTAAAGCGCGATTTCTCATATCCAGTAAGTGATGCCTTTGTAGTTTCTATCGATCCTTTTAGCGACTTACAAAATGGCTTTAGCTTTGGTGTAAACCCCTATGGTGTGCAACGCGAAGGCTTAATTGCAAATGGTGGAAACGGGGGCGTAACAACCAATTGGGATAATAAATGGTTTAGCGAAGTAAAGCGTTATAAAAATAAATGGATTGTAGAAATGGCAATACCTTTTAAAACATTGCGTTTTAAAAATAATTTAAAACAATGGCGCATTAATTTTGCGCGTAACGATTTAAAACAAAACGAAAATAGTACGTGGGTAAAAGTACCTCGCCAATTTAATATTGCAACCTTATCTTTTGCGGGTGTTTTAAACTTTGAAGAAGCTCCAAAAAAAACAGGAGGTAATGTTTCTATAATTCCATATGGTATTGGGCGCTATACAGAAGATTATCAAAACAGTGGAAAACCAATTTACACCCCAAATGCAGGTGCTGATGCTAAAATTGTATTAGGCTCGTCGCTTAATTTAGATGTTACTATAAACCCCGATTTTAGCCAAGTAGAAGTAGATAGGCAGCTTACTAACCTTACCCG
>JAYTRS010000554.1:0-2609 GCA_043746065.1 Bacteroidota bacterium
ATTGATTTGCTAACTTCGCCAAAAATAAATTTACACTATGCAAAATTTAAGTAAAGTAAATGCCGATTACCAAACGCAATTAAACGATTGGATTGAACAAGAAAAAGCAGCTATTGATTTAATTAGCGCCGTTGGTAAATTATGGTACGAAAAATCTATCGAACTTATTTTGTTTCGTAACCAGTTGGTAGATAGAAGCGCAAGCGAAATAATGAACCTACATTTATACGCAAAAAATATTGTAAAAAAACCAATTACCATTTACGATTCAGTAGCCTTAGCCAACGAAATATTAAATTCAAACATTGGCGCAGGCCGTATTGATATTGGTAAACTAGCCTTTGAATGGTTACAAGAAAAAGACATTCATAAAACTATGAATGCGTTTATTACCACCAAATTAAAAGATTTAATAAATAACAATAACCCCGTAACGCCTAAAGATGTTGTGTTATTTGGCTTTGGCCGAATTGGCCGCTTAGCCGCACGCGAAATTATTACCCTTGCTGGTAAAGGCGAGCAACTACGTTTACGTGCCATTGTTACACGTGGCAATAGCGACGAAGAAATTGTAAAACGTGCAGATTTATTACGTACCGATTCGGTACACGGCCCATTTCCAGGCACTGTTATTGAAGATTTAGAAAATAAGACCTTAATTATTAACGGCCATACTGTTCATATGATTGACAGTAGAAACCCCGAAGATGTGGATTATGAAGCCTACGGCATTACCAATGCCTTACTAATTGATAATACTGGCGTATTTAGAGACGATGTAGAATTAAGCCGACACCTTAAAGCCAAAGGCATAGATAAAGTATTATTAACCGCCCCAGCCAAAGGTAATGTGCCAAATGTAGTGCACGGCGTTAACCACGAAACGGTTGATTTAAAAACACAAAAAATATTTTCGGCAGCAAGTTGTACTACTAATGCCATTATGCCAATTTTATATGTCATTGATAAAGAATTAGGTATAGAAAAAGGACATATAGAAACCGTACACTCATACACCAACGACCAAAACTTATTAGATAACTACCATAAAAAATACCGCAGGGGGCGCAGTGCCGCTTTAAATATGGTAATTACCGAAACGGGTGCCGAAAGCGCTTTAAAAAAAGTGTTGCCTCATTTAGCTGGCAAATTTACTGCTAACTCGGTGCGAGTACCAACACCAAATGTGTCGTTAGCTATTTTAAATTTAAACATTAAGAAAGAAGTAACCCGCGACGAAGTAAACGAAATTATACGCAAATACGCTTTAGAAGGAAAGTTGGTAGAACAAATACAATACTCGTTTAGTAACGAGCTAGTAAGTACCGATGTAATTGGCAACCCTTGCCCAAGTGTGTTTGATAGCCAAGCCACTATTATTTCGCCCGATAAAAAAACAATCATATTATACGTTTGGTACGATAACGAGTATGGCTACACCCGCCAAGTAATACGCTTTAGCAAACATATTAGCGAAGTACGTAGGCCAGTATATTATTAAACAATTTTAAGGTATAAAAGCTGCTGTTACGCTATTTATTATTAAATAAGAATTGGCGATTATAGAGTTGTATAAAATAGAAAGTTATAATTGTTTTTTGTCTTTATTGAACATCGAAAAAATACTTATAAAAAAATTTAATTATATTTTTACAATAAATTTTTTGTAGATGTTTTAACAAAGGTAGAAGGCAAGCTGAAATCCTTATGCATCTCTGTTAGCCAAAGTTACAAAACAATCGTTCTAAACGTTAAATTTACTCTTGCTGTTGTAATTAATTTTGTGGGCGGTAGTTTATGAAGCCAATGTGTTTGCGTTTTGTCTTTCATCATTAATAAACTTCCATGTTCAAGAATTAACGAAACCGTTTCTTTAGTTTGTTTATGTTTAAAAACAAATTTCCGTTCTGCTCCAAAACTTAAGGATGCTATTGCCCCATTCTTTTTCAAATCTTTTTCTGCATCACAATGCCAAGCCATTCCTTCATCTCCGCTGTGGTAAAGGTTAAGTAAACAACTATTAAATTTCTCTCCTGTTTGTTTTTCAATTAAAGTTTTTAGTTCTAACAATTCTTTCGTCCAATGCAAGGCTTGTTTAGTGATGTTGGAATAGGTGTACTCCAATTTATTATCGCCATACCAAGCTACCTTTCGTTTAGTAATAATATGCTTTCCAAAAATAAACACTTCATCATTTTTCCATTCAATGGTGTTAAGCAAGCTGTTTAAATACCTATCTGCTTGTGAATGCGTAACTAATTTGTCATAATAATTTACCGTTCCATCCTTTGGTAATAAATTTTTTACTAGGTCTATTTCGTTACTAAATAAATTCATTTTTTTATTTTAGATATTTACTTTATACCAAATCATAGCAACCTATAAAGCAGAAAATTAAAATTGCAAATGTGTGTGTAGTTTATTTAAATATGCCCTTTCGAAACAATTGCTTTATTTTTATATTTTCTCTAAAAACTTTTGCACTATCACGTGAAAATTTAACTAATGAGTTCTCGTGTATGGTTAATAAATTTTTTGGGAAAAAGAAATAGCCTTTATTACACATCAAGAACTCACACTCCATATTAATTTGTAATAAGTCTACACAT
>JAYTRS010000555.1:0-2607 GCA_043746065.1 Bacteroidota bacterium
TTTACAGATATCATTACTAAAAATTATAATTTTGAATTTGATAAAAATTATTTAGCCTATCAACAATGTGTAGAAAATACAAAAAAAAGTATGCAAGTAAATTGCACTAAAATTTTTATTCATAATACCTTTACTTTAGAGTGGGAATTAGAGCCATATTTTAAATTAGCGACTGAGTTTAATTACAAAGTATTTGTTGTAACTGTTGAAAATAGGCATGGAAACAAAAATGTTCATAGTATTGATGATGAGCAATTACAAAAAATGGCAAGTAAGTATAAAGTTGTTTTATTTTAGATATAAGTTATTTTGCATTACCTTTTAATTGGCACCATTTTATCGCGGAATTTGTAATTCTGCGGTTATAACTAGTGATTTCAAATTAAATAAATATAAAAGACAAAAATTAAACTTCAAAACTACTTACTTGCCACCTTTTGCTCCTTACTCTTCACCACCTTAATCCAAAAACCTTTGGTGCGTGCAAATACAGTATTATCGTACATGGCTTCGGTATTAATGGCTGGTAAATAATACTTGCCTTCGTAAGCGGCATTTAGGTTAATGTTAAAGGTTTTACTTTGGTTGCTTGCCAAATCAAAATAGGTTAGTACTTTATCGTCTTTAATATCTTGGTAAGTATAATTACTATTTTTTAGTAATTCTTCGTTATCATCCATACGGGCGTTATGTATTTCCCAACCTGCAGGTATATAATTCATTAAGGCTAAGTTTTTAATTTCGCCTACCATACCTATATTTTTAATGGTAACACTCATCATAAAGTCAGTACCTTGTGTTAACTCATCAACGGCAAGGGTATTACCTGCTTTATCTTTATAACTTATTTCAGCCATAATGTTATTATTGCCTGCTTCTTCGCTACCAATGGCAGGTTTGCCACGCATAATTAAACGGGCATATAATACGCCTTTGCCTTTGTTATTAATTTCAAAATTACCGTTTTGAGATGTTTTAAAATCTAATGGTATTTGTATAATTGCAGCGTTACCTTTTAAACTGTATTCTTTACCATTAACTTTTACGTTAGCTTGCATGGCACTTGGGTCGCCATACTTTTTAATAAAGGTACTTACAGCCACTAAACCATAAGCCGTAGTTTGCGTACTTAACCAATTTTTAGATGCTAAAAAACCAGCTACTTTTTTAATTTGCGAATAGGCTTGTTGTTTTTTACCCATTAAACATAAGGCTTCTAAAATCATAGCTTGGTCGCGGTCGCCACTACCATAGGTGTAATAATTGTAAGTATATGGATTTACTTGGTACGATGCTTTACTAATTAATTTTTCAGCTTCTTGCACCTGACCAATAACCGCATAAGAACTTGCCAATAGCCATTTACTGTTATTGGTTAAATGGCTGTACTCACGTAAACGGTTCATAGCGCTTAAGGCAGGGTTGCCACTTATTGCTAAAACATATAAACGGTAGGCTTGCAATTCGTCGTTAGCATAATTTGAATTTTTATTTACTTCAAAATTATTGGCGGTGGTTTGCATAAAATTTAACCAATCTTTTTTAAAGCCTTGTGGTAAAGTGTATCCTTTTTTCTCTGCCAACATCATAAAATGCCCCGCATAACTGGTGCCCCAATCATTCACATCAGCAGTACCTTGCCAGTAACTTAAACCGCCCACAGCTGTTTGAAATTTACGTAACTCGTTTATACCTGCTTTTATATTACGTTCGGTTTCGGTTTTTTGAATAGGCGATAAATCCATAATATCACTTAAATACAATTGGGCAAATGTTTGCGATGTAGTTTGCTCTACACAACCATGCGGATAAGAGATTAAGTAATTTAAACGTTCATCTAAATTTATTGGTGGAATGGTAGAAAGCTCTAACACACCTTTATTAGTGCCTTGTAAGCCTGTTGCTAAAAAATTTTCTTTTACTGTTTTACCACCATCCACATAAATATCTTTTATAGTTGTTTGGTATGGATTAGGGTTACGAACATCTAACTCTATATCATAGGTTGTAGTATGTCCGCCACCTGTGGCTGTAATTTTTACTTTGGCTATACCCGTTGTATTTTTTACTTTTAAATCAAAGGCTACTAATTTTTCATCGTCTTTACCAATGTTTACAGACTTTATTGTTTGACCAACGGTTTGTAACAAACCATTTACTTCAATTTTCACATCGGTTTTACCTATATTTTTATTGCCTCCAAAAATTGAAATTGGTAATTTAACTTCTTCTGTAACGCTTAATACACGCGGCAATGTTCCTAAAATCATTAAGGGTGCTTTTACCGGTGTAGTTTTTTCAACCATACCATAAGCACCTTTTTCACCAGCAATTACCATGGTTCTAACCGAACCTACATACATTGGCATGGTGAAATTAATTGATTTTTTTTCGCCTTTATTTATATGGTAAGGACCAAAAAAACGAACCATAGGTTTAAAACGATTGGCTTTTGCGCCATCATCTCCCACTTCGCTACCATCACCACCAATACTTAAAATACGCTCTAAGTCTGCACCAAATGCGCCAATTACGTTATCGTAAATATCCCAGGTTTTAACACCTAAGGCTTCTTTAGCATAAAAAGTAGTGTGCGGATTTGGCGTT
>JAYTRS010000556.1:0-2605 GCA_043746065.1 Bacteroidota bacterium
AAATCGCGATTCTTTGTCTTTTTTACTTAGCAAACTATTTCATGATAAAAGTCCTCGCGAATATTTAAAAATTATTAATTCTGCACGCAAAGCTAAAGATCGTTACGTTTTATTAAAACGTAACGTGGCTTATAAAGATTTACAGACTCTAAAAACATTTCCAATTTTTAGAAAAGGCAAAAAAGGGGGCTTAGTAACTTTACAAACTAATCGTAGAGAGCGTCCATTTCAAATGTTAGCCGGTCGTACAATTGGCATGGCACGTGCTGGTATTAAACCCGTGGGTTTAGAGGGGGCTTTCGATTCTGTTTTAACTGGTATTAGTGGCAAACGTTTAATGCAAAAAATTGCTGGTGATGTGTGGCGCCCCATAAATGATGAAAACGAAGTTGAACCAAAAGATGGTAATGATTTATATACCACTATTGATATTAATATTCAAGACGTTGCTCAATCTGCTTTGCTAAGAGCGTTAATAAAAAATGATGCATCGCACGGTTGTGCAGTACTAATGGAAGTAAAAACAGGCGCCATAAAAGCCATTTCAAATTTAACAAAAGCCAAAGGGGATACTGCCGCTTATAACGAAAGTTTAAACTATGCTTTGGGTTATCCAACCGAGCCTGGCTCTACATTTAAATTAGCATCTATGCTTGCTACTATTGATGAATATAATATTTCGTTAGAAGAAAAAATACAAGTTGGTAATGGTGAGTGTATGTATTACGATCGTAAAATGAAAGATGCTCACGCACCAACAGAGCCTGTAATTACTGTTCAACGTGCTTTTGAAACTTCTTCAAATGTTGGTATAAGTAAAACGGTAACTAAATATTTTTCTAAAAACCCTAAAGCATTTGTAAATAAATTAAATAGCTTTCATTTAAATCAAAAATTAGGCTTATCTATTCCAGGCGAGGGTATTCCTCGCATTAAGCAAGTAAAAGATAAAGATTGGTATGGTACAACTTTACCATGGGTAAGTATTGGTTACGAAAGTTTAGTTACACCACTGCAAACATTAACGCTATATAATGCTATTGCAAATAATGGCAAAATGGTAAAACCTCATTTTGTTAAAGAGATTAAAAAAAATGGTGTGATTGTAAAACAATTTACTACCGAAGTAATTGATGAGAAAATTGTAAAGCAAGAAACCGTTAATAAAGCAAAACTATTAATGGAAGGTGTTGTTAAAAACGGCAGTGGAAAAGGGTTAAACATTACCGCTTTTAAAGTGGGGGGCAAAACAGGTACCGCCCAAATAGCAAAAGATGGCGATTATAAAAGTGGTGGTACCACATATCAAGCATCTTTTGTAGGTTATTTTCCTGCTGAAAATCCTTTATATACTTGTATTGTAATTATTAATTCGCCAAGCAATGGGGTTTACTATGGTGGTGCTGTTGCTGGACCTGTGTTTAAAGAAATTGCCGAGAAAGTATTTTCAAGTAGTGTTGATTTTATTCAACCTATTAATACTAACAAAACTAATTTATTAACTAAAGCCCCTGATGTTATTACTACAAAATCTAGCGAATTAAATCAAGTTGCTAAATCATTTGGTTTACCGTCTATTAAAGCAGATACGGATAGTTATGTTTTTCGCTCAACTAAAGATTCGAGTAAAATAAATGTGACAGCAATAAATTTAGAAGGACAATTAAAAAAAGGCATTATGCCTAATCTATCTGGTTTATCGGCTAAGGATGCTTTATTTCTTTTAGAAAATAATGGTGTGTATGTAAAACTGCAAGGTTTTGGGTGCGTTAAAAAACAAAGTATTGAGGCTGGACAAAAATTTAATAAGGGAAATAAAATAGTATTAACACTCAGCTAAAAATGTCTTCCTGAGATGTCACACTGAGCGTAGTCGAAGTGTGAATTAAAGTAAAGATGCAAAATAGAAGTAAAAGATAAATTAAAAAATATAAATAAATAGGCTTCGACTCCGATCAGCCTGATAAAAAATGAAACTACTAAGCGAAATATTGTATAAAGTAAGACTAGAAGAGGTTGTAGGTTCTACGCACATGGCTATTTCTTCGGTTACTTTTGATTCGCGTAAAGTAAAAAAAGATTCATTATTTATTGCCACTAAAGGTACAGCAGTTGATGGGTATTTGTACATTGATAAAGCAATAGAAAGTGGTGCTATTGCAATTATTTGCGAAACAATTCCTCAACAAAAAAACGAAACAGTAACATATGTAAAAGTTGTTGATTCGTCGTTAGCATTAGGAATAATAGCTTGTAATTTTTACGATAATCCTTCTGAAAAAATAAAATTAGTCGGTATTACAGGTACTAATGGTAAAACAACAACGGTAACCTTATTATTTAATTTATTTAAATCGTTGGGTTATTCAGTTGGATTGCTATCTACCGTTCAAAATAAAATTAATAATACCGTAATTCCTTCTACGCATACAACCCCCGATGCTTTAGCCTTAAACGAATTGTTAAGTACAATGGTAGAGCAGGGTTGCGAGTACGCTTTTATGGAAGTGAGTTCTCATGCTGTTGTTCAAAATCGTATTGCAGGTATTAATTTTACTGGTGCAGTGTTTAGCAATATTACGCATGATCATTTAGATTATCACAA
>JAYTRS010000557.1:0-8174 GCA_043746065.1 Bacteroidota bacterium
TTATTAATTTCTTTTACTAAATGTTCTTTATTATTTGAATTTGCAATGAGTCCTGAAACAGCAACGCCATAAATACCTGTGTTAATAATCGATTCAATATCGTTTAATTCAATTCCGCCAATGGCATAAATAGGAGTGTTAAGGTTCTCCTTTTTCATTTGCTGAATAATTTTTTTATAACCATCAATACCTAAAATAGGGCTTAGTTTTTCTTTGGTGGTAGTAAAACGATATGGTCCAAGACCAATATAATTAACATCTTCGGCGCAACGCTGTTTAATATGGTCAAAGGTATTGGCTGTGCCACCAATAATTTTATTGGGGATTATTTTTTTTGCTTCGATAACATTCATGTCATCCAATCCTAAATGAAGTGCGTCTGCATTACATGCTTTTGCTACCACAGGGTTATCATTAATAATTAATTGCGCATCAAATTTTTCGCACAAGGCTTTTGCTTTAATTGCATATTCAACATAGCTCTCGTAAGTACTATTTTTTAAGCGCAACTGCACTAATTTAATTCCGGCATTTAATGCCAATTCAATATTTTGAATATGAATATTAGGGTTTAAACCTTGAGATATGTATTGTAATTTATGCAACATGATAAGCCAATAAATTTGTATTGCTACTTAAAATTGTTTCTATATAATTCTTTGATTTAATACAAGCAGTTTCTAAATCATTTTCTAAAGCTAAATTTGCAGTTATTGCCGATGATAAAATACAACCAGAACCGTGCTTGGGATACATAATTGTTGATGGTTGATGGTTAATGGTTAATTGAGAATGATTTGAAAATAAAAAATCTACCCCTTTGTTTTCTTTGCTATGTCCACCTTTTAATAACACATTACAAAAACTAGATAATTTTTTTGCAGCTTCTTTATCATTCTCTATTCCACTCAATATTTTTACTTCGTTTGTGTTTGGAGTAATTAAATAACAATTTTTTAAAACTTCAATTAACGTTTCTTTATCAATATTTTTAATAAAATTAAATCCGCTAGAGGCTGATAAAACAGTATCCCAAATAATTTTTATGTCTTTATTTTCTTGTTTCAAAAAACTAACAATTTTGTGAAGTGTATCTATATTTTCAACAATTCCAATTTTTACAAACTCAATTTTGTATTTGGTTATTAATGGTTTTATGTAGTCAATAATTTCTTCACTTGAAAACCAATTAATTGAAATAAATTTATCTTCTACCTGATTAGTAATAGATGTATTTACTGCCATTCCTAAACACTGATGTTGCTCAAATGTTTTAATATCGGCTAACACACCCGCGCCGCCACAAGGGTCAAACCCTGCAATACTTAAAACTATTGGGCGGTTATAGTTCATTTTTTTACTTTAATTTTTTAGTTTTATTTGCTAATATTTTTTTGCAGATATTTTATCAACTGGTGACTATTTGTCACCGTTTCATTTCCTTCAGCTAATAATCGTTCTTTTAACTTATTCCAATATTTTCTTGCTTTCTGAAAATCAACTTGTTCAGTAAGGATTGCAATAACATCAACAATAGAAAAATACCATTTTTCATTTTCATCATTCCAAACCGAACGCACTTTTTTTTCTTCAAATAATTTTATGGCCGTTTCTTTACTCACGAATCTATTTTTAATTTATCTCTGCGATTTTATGTTTTGCTACTGCAAATTTTTGTGCTATCTGCAAGAAACTTTGTACAGGGTTTTTATTATTCCAAATAAAACCTAATAGTGCTATACCATCAAAGCCCATTTCGTATGCTTTATTACAATTCGTTTCATCAATACCTCCTAATGCAATTAATTTGGTAGATGTATTATTATCAATATCACTTAAATCAAACAATTGTGCTTGATAATCTGGTTTTGAAATACTACCAAACACGGGGCTTAAAAAAGCATAACTAAAATGTTGTGACAAGTTTTTATAATCTAAAACTGTATGAACTGAAGTTGAAAGTATATTTTCATTTTCAGAAAAATCAATTTCAGTTACTTGTTTACGGCTTGCTTCGGTATAATGTAAACGATTAATACCAAAACTTTTTGCAATGTAATGATGGCTATGTAGAGATATTTTAGAATAATGAATTGGATTTATTTCCTGTAACAGCAGTACTAATTCTTGTGATGAACTTTCGGGCTTACGTAAATGAAAAATAGATAAACCCTCATCAAATAATTGATTGATAATAGCGGCTTCGTTTGAAACGTATGTGGGACTTGAGATGACGATTAACATTATGAATAAATTTGGCTTCCTTTTTGTTTAAATTCTTCTGATTTATCAAACATTCCGTTTGCTGCAGCGTCTCTAATTTCCTGTGTTATTGCCATTGAGCAAAATTTAGGTCCGCACATTGAGCAGAAGTGTGCAATTTTAGCACCATCAGCTGGTAAGGTTTCATCGTGAAACTCACGTGCTGTGTCTGGGTCTAACGATAAATTAAATTGATCTTCCCATCTAACTTCAAAACGTGCTTTACTTAATGCATTATCGCGGTATTGCGCACCAAAATGCCCTTTCGCTAAATCAGCAGCGTGTGCCGCTAACTTATAAGTAATAACACCATCTTTCACATCTTTTTTGTTAGGTAAGCCTAAATGTTCTTTTGGCGTAACGTAACACAACATTGCTGTTCCAAACCAACCAATCATAGCTGCACCAATGGCAGATGTGATATGATCATATCCTGGAGCAATATCAGTAGTCAATGGCCCTAATGTGTAAAACGGGGCTTCGTGACACTCTTTTAATTGCTTATCCATATTTTCTTTAATCAAATTCATTGGCACATGACCAGGTCCTTCAATCATCGTTTGTATATCATGTTTCCAAGCAATTTTAGTTAACTCACCTAAGGTTTCTAATTCTGCAAACTGCGCAGCATCATTCGCATCAGCAATAGAACCTGGGCGTAAACCATCTCCTAATGAAAAAGCTACATCATAATCTTTCATAATCTGACAAATATCTTCGAAGTGCGTGTACAAGAAATTTTCTTTGTGATGCGATAAACACCATTTAGCCATAATAGAACCACCACGCGACACAATACCAGTCATACGTTTAGCCGTTAATGGAATATAACGTAACAATACACCCGCATGAATGGTGAAGTACGAAACACCTTGTTCTGCTTGTTCAATTAAGGTGTCTCTAAAAATTTCCCAGGTTAAATCTTCAGCTTTACCATTTACTTTTTCTAAGGCTTGATAAATTGGAACGGTGCCAATAGGCACAGGTGAGTTACGAATAATCCACTCACGTGTTTCATGAATATTTTTACCAGTAGATAAATCCATAATCGTATCAGCTCCCCAACGGCAAGCCCATACAGCTTTTTCCACTTCTTCTTCAATACTAGAAGTTACAGCACTGTTACCAATGTTGGCATTTATTTTTACTAAAAAATTACGCCCAATAATCATTGGCTCACTTTCTGGGTGATTAATATTGTTTGGGATGATGGCTCTTCCTAAGGCAATTTCATCACGCACAAATTCAGGCGTAATAAAACCTTTAGGAAGACTAGCACCAAAACTTTCGCCAGCATGTTGCTGAGATAAGTTTTCGTACTGACCGTTTAATTGTGATTTTAATAAATCATTTTTTTGATTTTCGCGAATGGCAATGTATTCCATTTCAGGCGTAATAATGCCTTTTTTGGCATAATATAGTTGCGAAACGTTGTGCCCTTTTTTTGCTTTTAAAGGCTTTTTAATATGTTCAAAGCGAAGAGTATCTAAAGATTTATCATCTCTTCTGTCTTTACCAAAATCAGAACTCACAGAATCCAATTGTTCTACATCACCTCTATCTAAAATCCATTGCTCTCTAATTCTTGGCAAACCTTTTTTAATGTCGATGGTAATAGTATCATCTGTAAACGCACCACCCGTGTCATATACTGTAACTGGCGCGTTATGTTCTGTTTTACCATTAGCTAATTTGGTTGGCGATAAAATAATTTCGCGCATAGCTACTTTTATGTTATGAAGTTTTCCTTCTACATAAATTTTTTTCGATCCTGTAATTGCACCAGTTGAAATAGTTTTTTCTTTCCCTTCGACTCCGCTCAGGGTGACAGTTTTTTTTTCTTGTTTGCTCATATAAAAAGTTATTTGTTATTTATTAAATCTTTAATTTATAATTAAAAATTATTTTAACCACCTTGTGTAGCTTTAATAATTAATATATTATCGTTTGATTGTATGATGTGCGTTTCCCAATCTGATTTTGGAATAACGGTATCGTTAATAGCAATAGCAATGCCTTTTTGTTTATCTCCCAATTGAGCATTCACAATAGCCTGCAGCGTAGTATTTTCAGTAATAGTTTGTTTTTGATTATTGATTAAAATTTCCATTCCTAATAAATTATAACTTTAGGAATGACAAAATATAAGGAGTCATTTCACTTTTCCCTTCGGTTGTGCTAACAACATCAGGTTCAAAGGGTATTATCTCAGCTACGCTAGTTATTAATTTTTAGTTGTTGGTTTTTAATTTTGTTTTTTATTAAAAACCAAACACTTAGAACTTATTACTAAATTTAGCACCCCTAAAGTTGTTATAAATATAAGCTATAATTGTTTTGTTTTATTTAAATCTTATGAACGTTAAACAAACAAATTATTTTTATTGAGGCTTATAGTACTTTTTTGCTTCGGGCATAAATGCCTGTAAATCTTTAATTCTTCGTTCATCGCTTGGGTGAGTACTTAAAAGTTCGGGTGGTTTTTGTCCACCTAATTGACTCATACGTTGCCAAAAAGTTATAGCAGTTTCGGGGTTATAGCCAGCCATTGCAGCAAATACTAAACCCATTTTATCGGCTTCTGTTTCGTGTTTGCGACTATAACTAAGTAATCCTAATTGTGAGCCAATACCAAACGATTGATTAAATAATTGTTGTGTAGCCGCAGGTTTTTGCGATAATGCAACTGATAATATTGTTCCACCAGTTTGTACTAATAATCCCTGACTCATACGTTGGTTACCGTGCCTAGCAATAGCATGTGCAATTTCGTGTCCCATTACAACGGCTAAGCTTTGTTCATCTTGTGTTACAGGTAATAAACCTGTATATACCACTACTTTACCGCCTGGCATACACCATGCATTTACCGTATTTTCATCCACCACATTAAATGTCCATTGAAAGCCTTTTAATTCGTTATTTAAACCTTTATCTTTATAAAACTGCTCTACAGCGTGTTGTATACGAGTACCACAACTTTTTACTAATTTAACTCTAGTATCAGCATCAGGGAGGGGTTTATGCTCGGCTAAAAACTGGTCATATTGTACATAGCTCATTGCTATCATTTCACTTTCTGGCAAAAGAGTTAACTCTCTGCTACCAGTAATAGCGTTTTTATGACAGGCAAAAAAAGAAGCTGCAACAAACGTAATTGTAATTATTATTTTTTTCATTTTAAAAATTTAGCTTTCTATTTTTGCTGTTAAACCTCTTTCTAAAAGAGCTTCACATAAGGGTTTTAATTTTTTAAAGGTGCCGTTTTTTACCACACATTTACCCTTATAATGCACTAAATAAGTACATTGTTCGGCCTGTTCCGTTTGATGATTACAAACTTTTATTAAACTTTCGGTTACAAACTCAAAGGTATTCACATCATCGTTATACAAAACAAGGGCTTTTATAGCTTCTTCTTTTAAAATAACTTCAATTACTTCTTGCTCAAGTATGTCGGGAAAAAGTGTCAACTTACAGGTAAATTATAATACAAATATACACTCAAAATTTTGTTAAAAAAAGGATTTTATAATTAACCCCTTTTAATTTTTTTACAAATCATTTCTGTTAATGTAGGTTAAACAATTAAGATAGAAGCTGTGTTTTTTTGAGATTTATTTATTAAGAAAATACCATAATTATACTTTATAATTATGGTATTTTAAAATAACTAATACATTAATTTTAATCAGGCTTATACTCTGTTTTATGAGAATCGTTTGTTTTATAAACATCGTCATCATCCTCTTCCGTCTCTTTTAACTCATAATGTTTTTCTTTTTCTAAATTCACATTTACAATAATTGGAGGTGCCGCTGGTTGCGATAACCAGATGTTTCCGTTATAAAACACGTAATGATTACGCCAATTATCCCAATAAAAATTATATTTTGGGAAATAAACCCAACGACGATTGTAGGCATATTTTGGGCGCCAATAAGGATGGTAAACTACAATTTTGTTTGGGCGAAATTTACTTCGTTTAACAATTACCACTTTGTTACCATTCCCGTTATTAAATTTAAAAGCTTTACCGCCGTGCCCACCACCATGGCCGCCGCCGTGCCCTCCACCATGGCCTTTTTGAGCATAAGTACTTATATTTATTAGCAGTATTGCAATTAATGGCACTATACATTTTAAGTTTTTCATTTTTATAGTTTTAATTTGTTTTAGAATTGGACTTGTTGTATTTATAAAGGTTTAATGTAAAAGTATAAAAAATATTTATGATAATACTGTATCTTTATACAAGAATTGTATTATACACTAAATGATAAAACCCATTTTATTATATATTTTTATTTTTTGTCAGTTTTTATGTCATAGCCAAATTACGGATTCTGCTTTTAATTATATTAAACGTGTAGAAACTGAATTAAAAGAACTGCAAAGCCAAGTATTTTTTAGTAAAAAAGAAGGTGATAGAGTGATAGCTAACAAAAAATTTATTGCTACTTGGGATAAAATTATTAGTAATAGCAATTGCTTAAATTATAGTTTTGATAGTTTAAAAGAAGTATCAATTCTAACACCAAAAGATAAAAAATTTAAACTCATAACCTGGGATTTTCCTAAAGACGACGGCACACACGCCTATTTTGGTTATTTATTAGTAAATAATAGCAAAACAGTAAAAAAAGGCTGGTTTAAGCATACAACTACTGTTGAATATGATTATTTTAAACTAATAGATAAATCTATCCAAGTGAAAAATGCCGAAACATATATTGGCACACCCGAAGCATGGTTTGGTATGCTTTATGTTTCGGTTATTGATTGTGATGGCTATTATACCCTCATTGGCTACGACCCTAATGATAAATTAACGCGCAAAAAATTTATTGATGTATTATATTTTAAACCCGATGGCAAGGCCATTTTTGGTAAAGATGTGTTTAAATTTACCCGAAAAAACCCCAAGCGTTTACAATTTGAATATAGCAGCCAAGTAAGTATGAGTGTGAGATATAACGATAAACAAAATAAAATTATATACAGCCATTTAGCACCCAACCGAGAGGGGGATTTATTAGAAGGGCAATACCAATTTTATGGGCCCGATGGTAGTTTTGATGCCTTAGAACTAAAAAAAGATAAATGGGTAACTGTTGAAGACGTTGATGCCCGCAACGAAAAAAACAAAAACGATAAAGCCGAAAAACCCGACCCTAAAAACGAAAAACCCATATTTAAACCAAAGTAAATTAGCAATAAGACAGATTTTCTTATTATTTTAATTATTATCAATCAAAAAAAATAACCTTAAATTTACCGAGTAGGAATGAAATTTTTAATTTTTGTATTTTTAATAGTTACACAATTTAGTAAAGCACAAATTGATAGTGCCATTGCTATACCCATTGTTGGTATTAATTTTGGCGCACAATTACCAGCTTACGATATGGCAAAACGATTTGGCCCTAACCTTAATGCTGGTGGTATGTTTATGTATAAAACTAAAAAAAACTGGACCTTTGGTTTTGAGTGCAATTATTTATTTGGTAAAAATGTAAAAGAAGATGTTTTAAAACAATTAAAAGTTGATTTTGGAGAAAAAGCAGGCATGGGTACTATTGATAACGAAGGTTACCCTGCGGATATTAGAATTACCGAACGCGGCTTAACCAGTAATTTATTTGTTGGGCACATTTTTAAATTTTTATCGGCCAATCCTAATTCTGGTTTAATGGTTAATATTGGCATAGGTTACTTACAACATAAAATTAATTTGTACGATGCTCAACAAAAAAATGCTGCTATAAAAGGCACATTAAAATATGGTTATGATAGGTTAAGCAATGGTATTTCTACCACTCAATTTATTGGTTATTTATTTTTAAGTGAAAACCGTTTATTAAATTTTTATTTTGGTATTGAAGCCACAGAAGGTTTTACAAAAAGTGTTC
>JAYTRS010000558.1:0-8133 GCA_043746065.1 Bacteroidota bacterium
ACACAATACTATTGTACCTAATGAAGTTGCTACACCGCTAACAACTACTAATAACGAAAAAATAACAGGGTATAATGAGCGAAAGAAAATAAACAATAATAGTGCGGTAACAATTAAGGCCACACATAAAAAAAAACTCATTTCGTTACGAATTTTACGCATAACACTGGTGCGAATAAATGGAAGACCCGAGGCGTAGGTTTCTATTTCAGTTTGAGTATTAAATTTTTTAATTTCGTTTTTAATATTATCAACTATTTCTAATCGGGCTTTTGAGTTTAAGTCTTTTTCATAAAAAGTTACCGCCATGAGGGTAGATTTTGTTTTGCTATTAAATACTATGCCTTCATAAAATTTTAAGGAATTTATTTTAAGCAACAAATCATCTAACTCGCTTTGGGTAGTTGGATTAAGATTTTTTAAGGGTTTAAATTCAAACTTACCGAGGGTATCATTTAGCACTAAATCATTAAGGCGCGCCATAGATATTACGGCTTTAATACCTGCTAAGTTTTTAATATCATCGCCTAATTTAGCCCAAGCTTGATAGTTGTTAAGGTTGTTCAATTTGTCTTTATCAATACCTATTACTAAAATGGTACCATCTTGCCCAAATTTTTGTTTAAAAAAATCATAATCAATGCTTGTGCTATCGTTATCGGGCAGTAAGCGAGCAAAACTATAGGTAATTTCTATTTTACTGGCAAAAAATGCCATAAATGCAGTAATTGCAATAATTGTAATAATTAATGCAAGCCTGAATTTTAAAATAAAATGGGCAATTTGTTTTAACATTTTAGGTGACGAATATACTAAAATTTTAATAATTGAAAACAAGACTTTGGCTGTTAAGACACAAAACCTGTTCTTGTTACAACTCACTCATACTAAAGTATAAGTTTAGGAATACAAAAAAGTATAAACTGGGTTAGAATTATACTTTTTATTTTATAAATTCTACCATTTTAGTAATAACGTTTTTGCTTACATGGTTGGGTTTCATCATTTCTTCGGGTTTTGCCATACCATTGCCCGCAAAGTACATGTGGTCTAAATTTTCAAACCAAGTGGCTTTAAAGTTTGGTTTATCTTTCATTGCATCTACCCATAAATCATAATCTTTTTTAGTTACATTGTAATCGCGTCCACCTTGTATAAGTTGAATGGGTATGGTTAATGTTTTTGCCACCTCTAATACTTTATAATTTCTATCTAATAACCAATATTTTGCCTTAGCGCCAAAGGGAAGCATGGTTTTTGTTTTTAAAGTTAAATCGGGTTTTAGTGCATTTTTAACTTGCCATTTTAGGGCATTATTCATTTTTTCTTCTTCATCACTTACTTTTCCGTCTAAATTACTTAAGTAATCTAATTGTTCGGGTATAATTTCTAATAAAGGGCGGGCAGGGGCAGCCAATAAAATTAAGCCTTTTACTTTGCATTTTTTTGCCATTAAGGGGGCACACATAGCCCCCTGGCTATGCCCAGCAATGTATACTTTTAAACTGTCTACTTCTTTTTGATGTTTTAAAAAATCAACGGCTGCAACCGCATCATCAATGGTTTCGCTATAATAATCCATACTATCTATCGGAAAGGGATTATTGTTTTGATATACATAGGTGCGTTTATCATAAGCTAAAACCGTTATACCTTGTTGTACCAAACCTAAAGCCATTTCTAAATAAATTTTATTTTTCGCAATACTGCCATTTCTATCGTGTGCACCGCTGCCATGCACTAACAAAACAGCGGCAGTTTTTTTTGCATTGTTGGGTATGTATAAACTACCCGGTAATTTTATAAACGGATTGGTTTCAATTAATACTTCTTTACGCGTATAATTTGCTATAGAAGTGGCTTCGGGCTTATAAAACCATTGCGTGCTAAAAGTATCAATTGCAAAACGATGAATAGATTGAGCTTGATCGAATAACAAATACCATAAAAATTTTCCTTTAGCAACTTTAATACTTGTTGCTGTTGCCATTTTACAACCTTGCGTATCTATTTCGGTGCGCTCAATAGCCACAATAGGGCCGTATTCTTTAATAAAATCGTTTATGGTTTTATCGGCTTGGGCTTCAATTATTTTACCGTAAAAGGTACTGTCAAAAAAATGTTGATTCTTATTATACTCGCCTCGCTTTATTGCGCCAATAAATTTTTTAGTTAATTTTTTGTAGGGGTTTACTTCATCTTCTTGCGCTTTACAGTTTAAAATAGTAAACATTAAAAGCAGTACCGTAAAAAAATAGCGTAGTTTTATCATCTTTAAAAAATTGTATGTTTAATCATCAAATTTACACATTACGTGATACCTAAAGTAACTGTTGATAAAATAATTGAATGTAATAGTGTTGTAAAAATTATTAAATTTGTAATAATAAACACTAAACCAATGGTTATCGTTATACAACAAGGTACAACTAAAGAAAAATTAGAATTACTCTTGAAAAAATTTAAAACAAAAAAAGGCGTTAATACCAAAAAGTATTGTGGCATAATTAAATTAAAAGAGAGCCCTATGCAAATTCAAAAACAGTTAAGGAATGAGTGGGGATAATTTTATTTTAGATACAAACACTGTTTTATATTTACTTAATGGCGACAAAACATTAAGCAAATTACTTTACCAAAAAAACTTATACATTTCATTTATAACTGAAATAGAATTATTAGGGTATCATAAACTTACAGGTAAAGAAAAAGAAAATGTGACACAATTTATTGATGATTGTATTGTGATTGATTGTAATCAGGAAATAAAAAAGAAAACTATTAGTTTAAAAAACAAATACAATACAAAATTAGGCGATAGCTTAATTGCGGCAACTGCTATGTATGCTAATTTCCCATTAATTACATCCGATAAAGGATTTAATAAAATAAAAGAATTAAATTTAATTTTATATCAAGTTTAATGAGATGTATTATTCATTAAAAAACTCATTACGTGATACCTAAAGTAACTGTTGATAAAATAATTGAAACCGCCAGAGTTGAAGAAGTGTTGGGGGATTTTATTACGTTTAAAAAACGTGGCGTTAATTTATTAGGTTTATGCCCTTTTCATGGTGAAAAAACGCCTTCTTTTACCGTATCTCCTGTAAAAGGTATTTACAAGTGTTTTGGTTGTGGTAAGGCGGGCAACTCAGTAAATTTCATTATGGAACATTTACAGCTAACCTATCCCGAAGCGTTAAAATGGTTGGCTAATAAGTATGGTATTGAAGTTATAGAGCGCAAAATAACCCCCGAAGAAAAAGAAAAACAAACCGAGCGAGAAAGTATGCTTATTGTAATGCAATATGCACAACGCTATTTTACGGATAGGATGATGACTACCGACGAAGGTAAATCAGTAGGCTTAGGCTATTTTAAACAGCGCGAATTAAGCGACGCCATTATTCAAAAATTTCAGCTAGGTTATAGTTTAGAAGAACGTAATGCCTTTACACAAGCTGCTGTTAAAGCTGGCTACTTGCCTAAATACTTAGCCAAAACAGGCATGAGTATTTTAAGTAATAAGTATGTGGAGGGAGCTGAAATAAAAGCGAGTGATGTATTTGATAGATACGCTGGGCGGGTTATGTTTCCAATACAAGACGATGGAGGTAGGGTAGTGGCTTTTGGCGGACGAACATTAACCAACGATAAAAAAATCGCCAAATATATTAATAGCCCCGAAACCGATATTTACAATAAAAGTAAAATTTTATATGGTTTATGGTTGGGTAAAAAAACCATTCAGCAAAATGATGCCTGTTATTTGGTAGAAGGTTATATGGATGTAATTGCCATGCACCAAACAGGAATAGAAAACGTGGTAGCAAGTAGTGGCACATCGCTTACTATTGAACAAATAAAAGCTATTCACCGTTTTACTAAAAACATTATAGTGCTTTACGACGGTGATGAAGCAGGGCAAAAAGCCAGTAACAGAGCCATTCCGCTGTTGTTGGAAGAAGGAATGAATGTGCGTTTATTGTTTTTTCCAGATAACGACGATCCGGATAGTTTTAGTAGAAAGGTTACCAATCAGGAGTTCAAAGATTATATAGCAAACAACACACAAGATTTTTTATACTTTAAAGCAAAAAAATTAAATAGCGAGACTAAAAACGATCCTATAAAAAAGGCAACCGTTATTAAAGATATTGTAGATAGTATTGCCCTAATACCCGATAATATTATTCGCAGCATTTATGTAAAAGAATGCTCTAGTATTATGGATTTGGAAGAATCCATCCTACAACAAGAAGTAAATAAAATAAGGCGAAAAACAATAAAAAAAGGTGTCACCCTGAGCGGAGTCGAAGGGACAGAAGAAACACAAAACAATGTCACTCCTTTTGAAGTAGAAGCAAATTTAGAACTGAAAGAAGCTGAAGTACTAAATTTTGACGCCGAAGAAAAAGAATTATTACGTTTGTTATTAGCCTTTGGTAACGCACTTGTAACTATTGAAGCCGAAAACGAAGAGTTAGAAAAATACGATGTAGAAATTACACTGGGTGAATACATTTTTTTTGAATTAATGCGCGACGATATTAAATTTGAAAACCCAATGTATGTTCAAATTTATGATGAGTATGTAAACGAATTAAGTAACCAACGGTTACCAAATTTAAATTATTTTTCAAATCATCAAAACCCATTAATAAGTAGCTTTGTAATTAATTATGTACATAGTAATTACGAATTAAGTACAAAATGGAAATTGCACGGCATTATTATTCCTGAAGAGGTTCAACTTTTAAAAAAACTAACGCAAACTACATTATTTAGTTATAAAGCGCGCAAACTAACTCAAATAATTAACGAAAGCCAACAGCTTTTAAAAACTGCACAAAACAACGAAGATGAAATTATTTTAAAACAAATACAACATTTTAATGCCTTAAAAGGCCGTGTAAATAAGCTATTGGGGCGTGTTGTTATTAAATAAATTTTCTTATTCTTTGTAATAAAACATATTTTCTATAAGTGGCTTATCTTGTTTGGTTGAATTAATTTTTATTACAATTTCGTTTTTATTAAAAGTAGTAGAGCCATTAATTAACGACACAAATTTTAATTTTTTAAGTAAAGCAGTTGTATTTTCTTCAATAAATTTAGCTTCATATTTTAAACTAGGCATAAATTTAAATTCAATAATACTATCATTTTTAGTTGAAATAAAACGTCCATTATCTATGGATATAGATATACTTTTTTTTAACGAATCGTTTAAAATAAAGTAAAATAAATTGTTTTTTTGCTTGGTGATGGTATCACTTTTAGCGCCTTTTTGGTAAAAAAATACAATATCATTTTGCTTTTTTACTTTTATAGATATAGGATTTTGACCAATACTATTTAAAACAAAGAATACATTAAAAATTAAGATAAATGAAAAGATATTCATCGTTGGTTTCAAACTTTAAAATTACATAAAACATTAGCTTTATAAAGCTAAATAAACATAAATAAAAATAGTAATTCTATTTTAAAATCTCTAATTTTAAATGCTATAAACAATATGATAGAATTTACAAAATTTACACTAAAAAATAATTTAACCGTTATTGTTCATCAAGATAAAAGCACGCCTATGGCTTGTTTAAATATTATTTACGATGTAGGCGCACGAGATGAAGATGAGAGTAAAACAGGTTTTGCGCATTTATTTGAACATTTAATGTTTGGCGGTAGTATTAATATTCCTAATTACGACGAGCCTTTACAATTAGTAGGTGGCGAAAATAATGCATTTACAACTAACGATATTACCAACTATTATTGTACCGTTCCAGTAGAAAATATTGAAACTGCTTTTTGGTTAGAAAGTGATAGAATGTTAAGTTTAGCTTTTACAGATAAAAGTTTAGAAGTACAACGTAATGTTGTAATTGAAGAATTTAAACAACGTTATCTCAACCAGCCTTATGGCGATGTTTGGTTACTCCTACGCCCTTTGGCTTATAACACCCATCCTTATAAATGGAATACAATTGGTAAAGAAATTAAGCATATTGAAGATGCGGTAATGGATGATGTAAAGTCATTTTTTAAAAAACATTATAATCCAAGTAATGCAATACTAGTAGTAGCGGGTAATGTACAAATTGACGATATAAAAGCATTAGCCACAAAATGGTTTGAGCCAATTGATGCTGGCATAAAGCCCACACGTCATTTACCAGCTGAACCAAAGCAAACAGAAGCCAGAAAATTAACAGTTGAACGGGATGTGCCTGCTAATTCTATTTACAAAGTGTATCACATGTGCTCAAGAAGAGATGAAGAATATCATACCATTGATATTATTTCGGATATTTTAAGCAGAGGAAATTCATCGCGCTTATACAAAACACTTATAAAAGATAAACAATTATTTACCGATATAAATGCCTATGTACAAGGCGATTTTGATAAAGGTTTGTTTGTAGTAAGTGGTAAAATAAGCGATGGCGTTAGCGTTGAAGATGCTGAAAAAGGAATTATAGCCGAATTTGAAAAATTAAAAACCGAATTGGTTAACGAAATAGAATTGCAAAAGTGTAAAAATAAAATAGAAAGTACCGTTGTATTTAGCGAAACAGATGTATTAACAAAGGCAACCAACCTTGCTATTAGCGAACTTTTAGGCGATGCAGATTTAATTAATCAAGAAATTGAAAAATATGGTAATGTTACTGCCGAAAAAATTAAGCAACAGGCTAATTTAATTTTAAACGAAACCAATTGTAGCACATTATATTATTTAAAGAATAAAAAATAATAATATTTTATACGAATATAAATGAGGGATATTAACTACATCAAAAACAGATTAATAAATTTAAAATTTCCTGTCGAAGTTTTATTAAATTATGATGAACCACACCGTTTTTATCATACTACTCAGCATTTATTAGAAGTTATTTCTAACCTCACTAAACAAGCGGATATTGCAGACGATGTTTTTTTAGCTGCTGTGTATCACGATGCCATTTATAACCCAAAAGCCAGCGATAACGAAGAACAAAGTGCTAATTTATTTTTACAACATGCTACAAATTCTGACTTAACACAAGAGCAAAAAAATAGTATTACTCAATTAATTGTAGATACAAAAAATCATATTCCTTCTTCTGATAAATCGCAACAATTAATTACTGCCGATTTAGATATTTTAAATCAGCCTTTAAGTAAATTAATAGAATACGAGCATCAAATTTTTAAAGAATTTCAATATGTTGATTATAGTATTTATAAACCAAAACGTATTGAAGTTTTAACAAACCTAAATAAAAATAATAATTTAGATGCTTTAATAGAATATGTAAAATACCGTAAGCCATTAATTGGCGTGTTTTGTGGAAGTTTTAATCCATTTCATAAAGGGCATTTTAATGTGTTGCAAAAAGCCGAACAAATATTTGATAAGGTAATTATTTCGTTTGGTAAAAACCCAGATAAATTAGTTAGAAACTGGGAAATACCGCATTCTATACAAAACAGACAATTAACCGAATACAATGGTTTGTTAACAGATTACGTTGCTTCGTTAGGTTATGATGTAACGGTAATTAGAGGTTTACGAAACTCTACCGATTTTAATTACGAACAAAATCAATATCGCTATATTCAAGAATTAATGCCTAACATTAAAATTATAAATATTTTTTGCGATAAAGAATTTGAACATATTAGTTCATCTGGCATTCGTACGCTTGAAAAATTTAATAAGCACCAAAATTATTTACTAGATTAAATTGAATTTATTTTTAGATAAATATTTCAATAAACTATTTTGGATTTTAAGCGCCTTAATTTTTTTATTTATTTGTTTACGTGCCTTTTTAATACCTTTTAGTCATGATGAAGCGGCCACGTTTTTCTTTTATGTGCAAAGCAATAATTATTTGCCTTATAGTGCGCACATTTATACAAACAACCATGTTTTAAATAGTGCATTGGCAAATATAGCTTATCATTTAGCGGGTTCGCATCGATTTGTTTTACGCTTGCCGAATATTTTAGCTTTTATAGTACTATGCATTGGTATATTTAAACACTTTAAACATTTAAAAAATTACTCCTCAAAACTAATAGTAGTTGCCTTTTTTTTATTCACCTTTAATTTTTTAGATTTTTTTGAAATAT
>JAYTRS010000559.1:0-2571 GCA_043746065.1 Bacteroidota bacterium
AACAATGCTCATTAATGAGCCTGGCACACCATGTCCAGTACAATCTGCCGCGGCTAATAGTAAGGTGGTGGGCGAGGTTTGGTGTAACCAATAAAAATCGCCGCTTACTACATCTTTTGGTAAATAAAAAATAAAGCTGTGTGGTAATTGTTTTTTTAAATCGGTAATGGCTGGTAAAATAGCGTTTTGAATGCCTTTTGCATAGAGGATACTTTGTTCTATTTCTAATTTTTTTTCGCTAATAATTTTATTTTGGTTAGATAGAAGTGCATTTGTTTGTTGTTTTTGTTTATTGCTTTTAAATAAAAAATATAAGATTATTAATATTAAAAAACCAAAAATGGCAAGCCCTAAAATAATATAAGAATTGTTTTTATTTTTAACGGTTTGTAATTGATTTTTTAATTGTAGTTCGTTAA
The DNA here is from genome assembly GCA_043746065.1 of Bacteroidota bacterium. Taxonomy (GTDB): domain Bacteria; phylum Bacteroidota; class Bacteroidia; order B-17B0; family Aurantibacillaceae; genus Aurantibacillus. The sequence continues at coordinate 420 of JAYTRS010000559.1, forward strand.
AGGCTTTGTCTTTTTTTTCTAATTTGTAATCGTTTTCTTTTTGTAATAAGTTTTGATTAAACGTTTTTTCGTTAATGGAGTCGGATAAATTTTTGTACTTAACACTATATTCAAACGCTTTTTCGTAGTTTTTTTCTTTTTTATAAAGATTTATATATGTTTCGTAAGTGCCGTAACGAACAGATTCATAAACTGGATTTGATAAAAATTTTTCAATAACTGCTAATATTTTTTTACATTGAGTAACGGAATCTAATTGAAGGTAACTTTCGGCCAAAACTACCGCATTTGCTACATAATAATATTCGTTATTATTTTTTTTAGCAATAATAGATCCAATTAAACTATTTTCTTTAGCTTCTAAATATTTTTCTTCTTCTAAATAATATTCGGCAAGGTTTGCATAGCTGCCAGATGCGTGCGGCTTAAAAGTGGATTTATTAATTAAGTTAACGCTACTAGTAAAATATTTTAAGCACGAATCATTTGAATATTTAAATTTACTTTTAAAATTTTTATAATAACTGCCAAGCGCCTCATATATTTGAATAATGCCATTGCTATCTTTTTCGGCAACAAATATTTTTAAACATTCGTAAAAATAGTTTACATATTGGTATTGTTTTAGTTGTAATGTTTTTATCCATCCAATATTATATTTACTATCGGCTATTATTTTTTTATCGTTTAACGAATCGCCAATCCGCTGCTCTTTAACATAAAAATCCATTGCATTTTTAAAATTGTTCGAATACCAATAGGAGTGAGCAATATTTTCATATACTTTAGCTTTTAATTTTGCATTATTGCTTCGGCTTAATAGAGGTAAAGTTTTATTGTAATAAATAATAGATGAGTCTAGGCTCGTGTTACAAAATAAATATATTAATTTTCCGTAGGTTTCTATACTATCATTTAAGGTTTTAGATTTTTGTAAAATTATCAGGAGTTTTTTTTTGGTAACGTCTATGTCGTTTGCCATTACTAGCTTTGGAACAAAGATTAAAAAAAATGAAAAATATTTTAAGGAATTTAATTTCATGTATTATTATTATTTATCGCAACTGTTTTGATATACTTTTTTTACTTCGGGGTTTTCTAATACTTGAAAGGTCATAAACGGTTCGCCAAATAATTTACAATACCTAGTAGCATTTTTACTTTTAGCAATGTCTAATGCACGTGCAAAGGTTCGGCTATAGTATTTTTCTTGCACCCTACTAGCCGATGCAATGTACATAAACACCAAGCTTTCGTTTACATTAGGTTTGCTTAAGTAAGGTTCTAAAAGGGTGGCGGCGTATTTAAAATCTTTAGCTCGACTAAATACATAACTTAATTTTAGTGCATTTTGCCAGCTGGCATCTTTTATGTTATAAAACGATTTTATGCGTGCAATACAGGCATCTATTTGTGCATCGGCATTTTCGGAGGTATCTACACTTTCCATAATTTTAAATTGCCATTCAATATTTAAACCGTTAACGGAATTACTATCTATTTTTCCATACAAGCCATCAATGGTTTGTTGCACCTGTGCTTGGTGTTCGGTATTTCCAGCATTGGTATCTAATTTAAGTTGGCAAAATACTTTGTTGTATTGTAGTATAGGGTTTTGTGGTTCTAACTTTAATAAACGCGCAAAGGTCTCATCGTCATCTTCATCAACGCTATTATTTATTTGATATTTGTAATATACTATGTTGTTTAGTAAGGGAATGTTTGAGGGCAGTTCATCTACTTTAAGGCTGTCAAAAATAGTTTCGGGATATTTAGTTTCGGCTACGCGTTTACCAATAAACTCCATAATTTTAAAAGCTTGTGTGCTGTTATTTGCTTTTATGGCTCGGGCAAAACTTACGGTACTAAATTTTTGTTCTTTAGGGCCAGTAACATCGTAGGTAATATCCATTATAATTTGTGCAAAACGTTCTTTAGCTAAAATAGGTTCTAGTTCGGTTTGTAATTTTTCATCCCCATTAATTTTTGCAATGGCTTTGCGTTTGCCTAAATTTACTAAGTTGGCATATTTTCCATCTTCGTTTTCGAGCATAAATAAGCCAACTTAGTAAATTTAGGCAAACGCAAAGCCATTGCAAAAATTAATGGGGATGAAAAATTACAAACCGAACTAGAACCTATTTTAGCTAAA
>JAYTRS010000560.1:0-2570 GCA_043746065.1 Bacteroidota bacterium
GCCTAACTCAATACCAGTAGTTTTTATTAAACCTAATTTACTACGTTTGTTAAAAGCCGCCATACCCCAAGTGTGTGAGCGTTGGTCGAGTAACACAAAGAGCCCCTCAACCATAACAACGGCTCCATCTATAATAATACCAAAGTCTATAGCCCCCATAGATAGTAGGTTAGCATTCATACCCATAAAGCGCAAACACATAAATGCAAATAATAATGCTAATGGAATAATGATAGACACAATTACGGTGGTGCGCCAATTGGCCATAAAAATAAGTACAATTGTAGTTACTAGTAAAATACCTTCTAATAAATTATGGCTAACTGTTTTTGTGCAAAAATTAATTAGCGTTTGGCGGTTATAAAATGGAACTAGCTTTACATCGTTGGGTAATATTTTTTCGTTCAGCTCATCAATTTTATTATTTACAGCATCTATAACCGCATCGGGGTTTTCGCCTTTACGCATTACAACAATTCCTTCAACTACATTATTTTCAGTATCTCTGCCTACTTGTCCTAAACGTGGTAATGCACTTTCAAAAACAGTTGCAATGTTTTTTACAAAAATAGGCGTACCATTTTTAAAAGCTACAATTACGTTATTAATATCTTCAATTGAAGATAAAACCCCAATACCGCGCACAACATAAGCCTGATTGTTTTTTTCAATTACGTCGCCACCTACGTTTATATTACTTTTTTGAACTGCTTCATAAACATCTAATGGTGTAAGATCATATTCGTCTAAAACTTTTTTCTTTAAACTTAATTCATACGATTTTACTTCTCCACCAAAACTCACTACATCGGCAACGCCTTGTACGGCCTTTAAAGCACGTTCAATAGTCCAGTCTTGTATGGTTTTTAAATCGCGCGGGCTGCGATTATTACTGCGAATGGTGTAACGAAAAATTTCGCCAGTGGGGCCGTAAGGAGGTTGTATTTCTGGGTCTACACCATCGGGTAAGTCGGCACCGCCAATTAAATTATTAACTTGCTGTCGTGCGTAGGTATCATCAACGTTATCGTCAAAAATAATTTTCACTACACTTAATCCAAATAAAGTTGTTGAGCGAAGGGAGGTTTTTTTTGCAACAGGATTTAAGGCAATTTCTAAAGGGATGGTAACAAATTTCTCTATTTCTTCTGCACTACGCCCGCTCCATTGTGTTATAATAGTAATTTGAGTGTTTGTAACATCAGGAAAAGCTTCAATAGGGGTATTTTGAAAACTAATTACACCAATAATTATTAGTATTAGTGTAAGAAATAACACTAAACTTCGTTTTTTTAAAGAGTAAGAAATTATAAACGCAATTAATTTTTTCATAATTATTTTAGTCTAATTATTTATGGCATTGTAAATTAATAATGCATCTTTTGTTGCTACTTTATCAGTAGTTTTTAGTTCGCCTGTTATGTAGGCATAAAATTTATTAACACTCGATACTTCAATTTTTTTAACAATTGCTGAGTCGCCACTTTTCACTACCAAATAGTTTAAAGAATTATCAAATACTACAGCTGTTTTTGGAACGGCTTTCATTATAATTCCCGAATTATAGTTTATGCTCATTTGCGCAAACATTTCAGGCTTTAAGTATATATTGTTAGCTAATTTAGCACGTATTTTCATGGTTTTAGAAATAGGATCAAGTACATTTAAAATTTTTGTAATAGTGCCTTTAAATACTTTGTCGGGGTAAGATAAGGTTGAAATATAAACACTATCGTTTAAATGAACTTTATTAATATCTGTTTCATAAACATTGGCATCGGCATAAATTTCGTTTAAATCAGAAACTGTAAATAAACTTTCGGTTTGGCTACCTTGAAATTGTGTGTTAGGAGATATATTTTTTTCAATTACATACCCACTTATTGGTGCAAATATATTAAATTCATCAGGTTTAGAGCCCTGATGATAGATATCTAAAAGTTCTTTACTTTTTTCTAAATTATTTTTTGCAATTTGTAATTGGTTTTGTGTAAGTGCGCATTCCTTTTCACTCATTAAACCAGATTTTAGTAATGATTTTGCAGCTTCTACATTTTTTTCTTGATTTAGTAATTCAGCTTCTGCATTTTTATATTCTTTTTGAGCGTCAATTAATTCAGGACTTTTAATGGTTGCTAAAAGCTGCCCTTTTGATACTTGATCTCCAACCTCAACGGCAACATTTACTACAATACCTCCAGCTAGCGGAAAAATTCTTGCGCTTCGGTTTTCGTCCATACTAATTTTACCAGTTAAATCTAAAATATTTATAACGGGTAAGCTTACAACTGGCGTAAGTTGTGATTGATTAATTAAACTATCTAATATTTTTTTTGTATTAATTACTTCTTCAACTTTTGTTTGATGACAAGCAGTTAGAGCAGTGATAGTGGTAAGAGTAATGAAAATTTTAAATGAGTTCATTTTTATTTTTATTATGTATTAATTATGTAATTATTTAATGATAGGTTTACCAATTAAGAAATTTAGTTGCTCGGCATTTAAAATTAAACTGGCCTTAATAGCTAAAAGGCTTAAATAGCCTTGTTTGTAGCTTTCGTAATAGTTTG
>JAYTRS010000561.1:0-8075 GCA_043746065.1 Bacteroidota bacterium
TATTTGAAGAGTTTACTGGCGAAAATTGTTCACCCTGTGCATCAACTAACCCTGCATTAAATGTTACTTTAGCTGGTAACCCAAATGTAATTGCTATTAAATGGCAAGTGCCTATACCCAGCGCACCTACTGCAACTTGGTCGTTATACCAAACAAATATTACCGAAATTAACTGGCGTTACCAAGGCGGTGGCTATGGTTACCCAAGCCAAAATACAGCAACAAATGCCGTTACAAGCGGCATTAATTCAGCGCCTAGTGGGCGTTTTGATGGCCAACACGCTTGGACTTTTGGTGCCACATCCGATCATCCTTTTTATGTAAATAACACGGTAATTAACAATGCCGCGGCAGTTAGTACCCCTTTTTCTATTAATATGGGTACTACCTGGGATGCCACTTTTAGTAATGCCGTGGTAACTATTACGGTTACTGCAGCTTCGGCTTTTACTTCAAGTGCTAATTTAGTGTATCGCCTGTGTTTAACCGAGCGCGCTATTAATTTTAGTACCGCCCCAGGCACCAACGGTGAAAAAGATTTTTACGATGTAGTTCGTAAATCATACCCATCTATACAAGCCGGCACGCCTTTACCTACAACCTGGACAGCTGGTCAAACCCAAACTTATACTATTAATTGTGCCGTACCAAGTTACATACAAGATAAAGGGCAAATGGCCTTTGTAGGTTTTATACAAGATGATGGCACAAAAAAAGTATGGCAAGCCGCACGTACAAGCCAGCCCTTAATTACTAACGAAGCAAAAGCTGTAGCAGTAAATGTGCCTTCGGTTACTTGCTCGCAAAGTTTAACCCCAACGGCTACTATTAAAAACAATGGTGTAAATGCAATTACTGCCCTTACTATTAGCCCAATACTTGATGGTGTAGCAGGTGCTACTATTTTTTGGACAGGTAATTTAACACCAGGCACTACTACATTAATACCTATGAATGTAATTAATTACGTGAGTGGGTCGCATACGTTTTCGTTTGATATTACAGGCGTAAGCGGTGGAGATGTAGTAACCTCTAACAACTCGGCTAAATTCCCCTTCTTTAATCCATCTACTAGTTTTGTAGCCCCTATAAACGAAGGCTTTATTGGTGCTACGTTTCCACCCCTAAACTGGATGTTGTTTAATTTAGATGGTGGACAATATACTTTTTCACGCTCAACGTTAGCGGGCGGTTATGGTACAAGTTCCGAATCTATTTTATTTCAAGTAAACTCGGCCGCTAATGGCGATATGGATGATCTTTACCTTCCACCAAGCGATTTAACAGGCATTACAGCCCCCGAATTAAGTTTTGATTTTTCGTATTGCCAAGTAGCAACTTCAAATAAAGATTCAATAAACGTATTTGCCTCAAATGATTGTGGCACTACTTGGACAAAAATTTACGGTAATGGAAGCACTGGTATGATTACTGCACCAACAAATAGTGTAAGCTTTTTTGTACCAAGCGCATCGCAATGGAGTACTACTACTTTGCCACTACCAGCCTATGCTAATAACGCTAACCTTTTAGTTAAATTTCAAGTAAAAAGCAATAAAGGCAATAGGTTATTTATTGATAATATAAACTTACAACAATCTACCATCACCGGTATTAAAAGTAATGCTACAATTAGTAATGTATTTAGTATTTATCCCAACCCTGCTAATACTTTTGTAAATGTTAATTTTTTAGGATTAAATAATAGCCCTACCACTTTAAAAATAACAAATAGCATAGGGCAGGTTGTTAATTCAACTAATGTACTACAGCAAAAAACAAGTTTAAATATTAGTGAGTTACCAAATGGTATTTATTTTGTAAGCATAGAAAGCGCTTCCTTTTCAAAAACACAAAAACTAATAATCGCTAAATAAAAATTAGGTTTAAAATTAAAAGGGCTATTAAAGTTTTACTTTAGTAGCCCTTTTGTTATTAAATAGATACTTATATGCTAAAATAACCGTTTAAACTTTTAACATAAATGTACTTGACAATATAAAATTTAAGTTATATATTTGTATAAGACAATTTAACTAAATCAATTTAAAAAAAACCAAGCAACATGAAAAAAAACTTATTAACCCTAGGTTTAATGGTAGTAGCGGGTGCTGTAGCAATAGCACAAGTGCCTCGCAAAACATTATTCGAAGAATTTACTGGAGAAAATTGTGGTCCTTGTGCTTCAACCAACCCAGCATTAAACACTACCCTTGCAGGTAACAATAATGTAATTGCTATTAAATGGCAAGTGCCTATTCCTAGCGCACCAACTACAACTTGGTCGTTATACAAAACAAACCAAACCGAAATTGATTGGCGTTATCAAGGTGGTGGTTACGGTTACCAAAGCCAAAACGATGCTACAACAACAATATCAAGCGGTATTAACTCAGCTCCAAGTGGGCGTTTTGACGGTCAACATGCTTGGGTTTTTGGTGCTACATCTGATCATCCTTTTTACGTAACTAATACTGTAATTAACAATGCTGCTGCAATTAGTACACCGTTTGCAATTAATATGACAGCAACTTGGGATGCTACTTTTAGCAATGCCGTTGTTTCAGTTACTGTTGCTGCTGCATCTGCATTTACATCAAGTGCTGCATTAGTATATCGTTTAGTATTAGTTGAGCGTACAATTAATTTTGCAACTGCTCCAGGTACAAATGGCGAAAAAGATTTTTATGATGCTGCACGTAAATCATACCCTTCTATTCAAGCTGGTACATCGTTACCAACTACTTGGACAACAGGTCAAACTCAAACATTTACAGTAGCATGTGCTATCCCTTCTTATATACAAGATAAATCGCAAATGGCGTTTGTTGGTTTTATACAAGATGATGGTAACAAAAAAGTAATGCAAGCTTACCGTACTACTCCAGTATCTATTCCTAATGATGCTAAATGTGTTAGTATTGTAGCTCCGTCATTTTCTTGTGCTACAACAATTGCTCCATCAGTAGTTGTTAAAAATAATGGTGGTAATTCAATAACTTCGTTAACTATTACGCCGTATATTGATGGTGTTGCTCAAACTCCATTTACTTCTGCAGCTACAATAGCAGGTGGTGCTACATCAACTGTTGCGTTAAGTTCTTACCCAGCAGGTAGTGGTCCTCACACATTGTCTGTAAATATTAGTGGTGTTAGTGGTGGCGATGTGAATACTGCAAACAATACAGGTTCATCATCATTTGTTTTAGTACAAACGTATTTCCCTGGTCCAGTAACTGAAGGATATGTTGGTGTTACTTTCCCTCCAACAAATTGGTTTAAAACTAATGCTGATGGTGGAGTTGCAACATGGTCGCGTAACGCTGCTGCAGGAATTGCTCCATCAGGTGCAGGTGCTGCTAAATACGATTTTTATAACAACGGTGTAATTGGTGATTCTGACGATTTATTTTTACCTCCTACAAATTTATCATCAGTTGCTAACCCATCTATTACTTTTGATGTAGCTTATGCATTTTATACTGCTGCACCAGGTAACGAAAACGATAAATTAGAAGTATTTTGTTCTACCAATTGTGGTACAACTTGGACTAGTATTTACATGAAAGCAGGTACAACTTTAACTACTGCACCATTAACTACTGCTGCATTTGTTCCAACAGCAACACAATGGCGCAACGAAGTTGTTGCTTTACCAGCAGGTGCAAGTAATAACCCAAGTGTTTTAGTTAGATTTACTGCTACATCTGATTATGGTAATAACTTATATATTGATAACGTAAATTTAGGCTCGGTACCTACTTCAATTAAAGCTTTAGCTACAACTGATTTTAACGTGTCTTTATATCCTAACCCAAGTGCTGATTTTACTAACTTAAATGTTACAACTAAAACTGCTACAAGTGGAAAAGTTTTTGTTTATAACACGGTTGGTCAATTAGTGTTTGATAAAGCAATTACCTTAACTGAAGGCTTTAATAATGTTGTTATTGATACTAAAAACTTTAGCTCTGGTGTTTATAATGTAGTTTTATCTACATCAAACGGTAGCACAGTTAAAAAATTAACAGTTAATAAATAATAATTAGTTTAAACTATAAATAAAAAGCCTTACCTTTATGGTAAGGCTTTTTTAATAAATAAAAAACACTAAAAATAAACCTATGAAAAAACTTTTATTTTCTATACTTTCAATAGCATCAATAATAGCTACAGCTCAAACTAGTATTTTATTAACTAATACAAGCAGTGCCGGTACTATTACGCCAAATTCTAACATTAATTTAGTTACAACAGCAGGTGCTAACACAAATATTGTAGTAGATATTAAAAACACAAGCGGTGCTACAAAATCGTATAACGTTAAACGTTACGATATACAGTTAAATAGTGCAGGCTCAACTACTGCATCCGCATACTTTTGTTTTGCTGGTAATTGTTATGGTGCAGGTACAATGGTTTCGCCGACGCCAATTACATTAAACAGTAACCAAAGTGCCTCTCAATTAAGTGGCGCATATAATATGCTAATTGCCGATTTAGATGAAGCTACATCAGTGGGTGCAAGTATTGTAAAATATACGTTTATAAACACAACTACAGCTAGCGATTCAGTCCAATTTACATTAAAATACAATGCACCTTTAGGTGTAAACGAAATTACAAATACAATTTCTTCGTTTGATGTATTTCCTAATCCTGCTACTGATTTTACAAGCTTTAAAATTAATAGCAAAACAAATACTGATGCTAAGTTTGAAGTGTATAATGCCTTAGGAAGCAGCATTTCAAACAAAACTATTGCTTTAAATGAAGGAAAAAACAAAATAGATTATAACGTTGAATCATTATCTTCAGGTATTTATTTTGCAAGTATTAAAATTGGTACTTCAACAATTACCAAAAAATTTATAGTAAAATAAAACATATTATATTATTTTTTATCTTTATTAAAAAGAGGCTGTTTTAAACAGCCTCTTTTTTTTATTTGCTTTAGCACAATAAAACAAATAAATATGCGTTAAAATAGTTGAAAAACAACATTTTTTTGTAATTTTAATAAATAATTATGCGCCATTATTTTTCTATTTTATTGCTATGCTTAACAGTAGTAGCCAGTGCTCAAATTCGTAAATATAGTAACGAGTTCTTAAGTATTGGTGTTGGTGCTCGTTCGCTAGGTATGAGTAATGCCAATATTACTTCAGTAGAAGGCGTAAATGCTGGTTATTGGAATCCTGCAGGTTTATTAAAACAAAAAAGCGATTTAGAAGTAGGCTTAATGCACGCTGAGTACTTTGCTGGTATTGCTAAATACGATTATGTGGGTTTAAGCAAACGCATTGATAGTGTGAGTGTTGCGGGTATTTCGTTAGTGCGTTTTGGAGTAGATAATATACCTAATACGTTAGATTTAGTAGATGCCAATGGCAATGTAGATTATAATCGCATTAGTACCTTTAATGCTGTTGATTTTGCCGCCATATTAAGCTATGCCCGTAAAATACCACAATTAAAGGGTTTTGATGTAGGCGGTAACTTTAAAATAATTCGCCGTAAATTGGGTCAGTTTGGTGGTGCTTGGGGCTTTGGTTTAGATTTAGGAACCATGTACAAATACAAAAACTGGAAATTTGCCGCTATGGCACGTGATATTACAGGTACTTTTAATGCCTGGAGCTACAACATAAGTGATAAGGATATAGCAACCTTTCAGCAAACCGGAAACGAAATACCTACCTCATCTATAGAAGTTACTGCACCAAAACTAATTTTAGGAGGAGCACGTACCTTTTTATTTTGGAAAGATAAAATTTCTGTTTTGGGAGAAATAAATTTAATTAACAGCTTTGATGGCAAGCGTAACACCGTTATTAAAACTAACTTGTGGAGTTTAGAACCTGCCTTTGGTGCAGAAATTGGCTACAAAGGCTTTGTATATTTACGTGGAGGCATAGGCAACATTCAAAAACAATTAAACGATAAAGCCACACAATACATTACTACCTTACAACCCAATTTTGGCGTAGGTATAAAATATAAAATATTTAGTTTAGATTATGCCCTAACCGATATTGGCGATCGCTCAATAGCATTGTACTCTAATATTTTTTCATTAAAAATAGACTTTAATAAAAGTATGATTAAATGAAAAAACTAAAACTCATAATTTTATTTATTGTGTTTGCTTTTATAGCCAATGCACAATACAATAATGAGTGGATTAGTTATAACCAAAAATATTTTAAATTTACAATATCACAAGAAGGCATTTATAGAATAGATTCTACAACACTTGCACAATACTATAATTTAAGCACCCTAAACCCCAAAAACATACAATTATTTTTTGGAGGAAAAGAGCAGTTTTTATACATAAAAGGCGAAGGTGATAATAAAATTAATACCAACGATTATGTAGAGTTTTACTTAAACCCCAAAACTGTAAATCCCGATTCTGTACTTTACAGCCATATTAATTATCTCCCTAATCCTTATCAAGCTTTAATACCAGGTGCTACCGACCCCTGTGCCTTTATAACAATTAACAATAGTACCACCAATAAACGCTTTACGTTAGAAACCGATACCACCTGGGCAAATTACTCGCCTACTAATTATTTTTATTCTGAAAAAATATTTACATCCACTAATAATTATAACGCTGTAATTGAATACCCTTATGGTATTAGCGACCCACACTATACACAGGCCGAAGGTTGGGGTTTAAACATTGCTAAAGCTATAGGTACATCTACAATTTTTGGTACATCATTTGGTAACTTAAATGTTTACACGCTTACACCATTAACCAGCACAGTAACTATTAGTTACTCAGGCAATAGTTTAGAGGCCAGTCAGTTTCTCGATCATCAAATACAAACAAGTTATAGCGACGTAAATAATAATACTGTACTATTAGCCGATACGCTGTTTAGAGGTTTTCAACCCGTTAAAAAAACATTTAAAATAAGCGCTTCAAACTTAAGTAATGCTACTAATTTTAGTTTAACATCGGTGGCAAATGCGTCGTTTAGCGCCTTTAGTAATAATACCCTTTTACATTATATAAATTTTATGTATCCACAAACATTAAATTTAAATAATTATAATTCTGCCAAATTATTTATTGACGATAATACCACAACACCAAAAGGTTATTTATTTTTTACAAATGTTAACACTTCTGCCTCTGCAAATATGTTGTTTTACGATATTATAAATGGTAAGCGTATTACCAATGCTATTAACGGAAGCACAATTAAAGCTATAGTGCCAAATTCGGGTGCACGTAAATTATGCATTTTATCTGCAGAATCTAACACCATTGCTATTACTTCACTAACAGTGGCCAATCAAAATAATTTTTATACCAATTTTAAAAACCCCGCTGCTACAAAACCTTATGTAATTATTTATCATAACGATACTAAAAGTGGGGCAATGGCTTACAAAGCTTATCGCCAAAGTGTTACAGGTGGTAGCTATAATGTTATTGATGCTAATATTGATGAATTATACGAACAGTTTAGCTTTGGTATTACTAAAAATCCTGCAGCCATGCGAAACTTTATTCGCTTTTTAAAAGATAGTTTACCCAAACCCCCACAATATGTTTTTTTAATAGGCAAAGGGATTAAAAACGAAGATATAAGTTCTGTAGCCGAACCTCAAAACCTAATACCAGTAATGGGGCAGTCAAGTGCCGATAATTTATTAACCTCAGCTTTAACGCCCTCTTTAGGTAACTTTTTTAGCCCCGAAATACCCATTGGGCGCATCGCTGCACTTACAAATTCTCAAGTAACTACCTATTTAGCAAAAGTACAGCAACACGAAACCAGTCCCGCTGCAGCTTGGAAAAAACGTGCCTTATTTTTTATAGGCGGCGATACACCTTCGTTATCAGGATTACTTAATAGTTTTATGATAAATTATGGCAAAACAATTGCAGATACTTTATTTGGAGCCGATACACTTTTTTTTAGAAAAAACACCACTGCCCCCATTCAACTTACCGTTAGCGATAGTGTAAAAGGCGCCATTAGCAACGGAGCAGCGCTCATTAATTTTTTTGGGCACGGAAGTGACCAAGGCTTTGACCAAGCCATTGA
>JAYTRS010000562.1:0-2561 GCA_043746065.1 Bacteroidota bacterium
ACAAGCTAATCAATTTAATGCTTACTATAATGCTGATTTTTATAAATCGAGTTTTGCAATAACCTTGCCGCAAAAAAAAAGTTTTCAAGGTATTTTAAGTTACGACCCTGATATTATTGATGGTTTATTGTACCGCCGTAACAGAAGTAAAGAAAATTTTGAAGAAAATACATATATTGATTTATTTATTTTTCAATCGGCATCAAAGCTTGGTAAACAATTAATTAGTTTAGAAGATTTTGCCTATTCAGAAATAAAGGCACGTCTTTCATCACTTCCAGATAAAGATACAGGCAATGAAGACGAAGAAAATAATTATAAAAATTATTACTCTAGCTTTCAAAAAATTGAAGATGCTTATCGCGATGGAAATTTAGATGTTATTGATAGTTTAAGTAAATTAACAAGTAGTAAAAACACACAAAAATATTTAATAAACGATAGAAATGTGTTTTTTGTAAACACAATAGATTCTGTTTTAAAAACCAAAGCGTTGTTTAGTGGTGTGGGTGCCGCTCACTTGCCAGGTAAAGATGGTGTTATAGAATTGTTGCGTAAAAAAGGATATACGCTTGAGCCAGTAATACCAAAAATTACCAAAAAAAGTGATGCTATGCGTGATGAGTTAGATGTAATGGTAAAACCAGTTGTGTTTCAAAAAAATTACGTAAGCGATTCCATTTTTTCGGTGAGTTTGCCGGGTAAACTATCTCAAATTGTAAACTTAGATAATTTAAAGTACTATATAAATGCCGATATGGTAAATGGTAGTTTTTATACCATTGTACGTTTAAAAACCTATTGTCCATTAGCAAATACAACACCCGAACAATTAAAATTACGAATAGATAGTTTATTGTTTGAAAACATACCTGGTAAAATAATTTATAAAAAAGATATTGTTTCTAATAATGGCTTAAAAGGTATTGAAATTGTAAATAAAACACGCCGTGGCGATGAGCAACATTACCAAATTTACTTTAGTGATATAGAATTATTTATGTTTAAGTTAGGCGGTAAATTGCAATATGCAACAGGTAACGAAGCAAAGCAATTTTTTAACTCTATTCAGTTTTATACTAAATCCGAAGCGTTTACTCAATTTACGCCAAAAACAAAAGGGTTTACTGTTAAATTGCCAAGTAATTATACTTATTCAAAAAACGAAGGTTCGTCGCTTAAAGGTTTAGTAGAAGATTTATATGCTTATTCTAAATCACAAAAACAATTTTATGGGGTTAAACAAACGGTGTATAACGATTTTAATTATTTAGAGGAAGATACGTTTGAACTTCATCAATTAGCAAAAAATTGTTTGCAAAATTTTGAATTTAAAAAAGAAATAACATATAAACTACAGCAACAGCAAGGTTTTCCGGCAATACAATTTACAGCTAAAAATAAAATGGATAATTATTTTTATGGTAAAATAATTATTAAAGGCGCGCATTATTACTTAAACTATTTAATTAGCGAAAAACAAGTAAATCCCACAGCTAATGGATTTGATAATGAGTTTTTTACATCATTTAAATTAATAGATTTTGAACATATCAATACAATTAAAGAAATAACGGATAAGCCTTACAGTTTTAAAGCAAAAGATGAAGTGACCGATAATGCTTTGAGTAAGTTTAATGATTCTTATTTAAAAGCTTACAACGAGGCAACCGCTAATAAAAAAGATAAGAAAGATAATAAGGATTATGATTTTAAATCTAATAATAAAGTATATTATTCTCCGTCCAGCAACGAATATGTGAATATTACTTTTGAAAAATATAACGATTACGATTACCGAAATTTTAAAGAAATGGACACTAAAATAGCTACAAGTATTAAAAATACAACAAGCATGCTTATGTGTAAAAAAATAGCTACAACTAAAAATGGTGTATATACCTATAAATTTACTTTAAAAGATACTGCTACTGCTCGTGCTATTGATGGAAAATTAATATTTAAAAATGGTACGATGTATGATATTAGCACCTGCCCCTACGATACGATGGTGGGATTAAAAGGTTGGACAAAAGATTTTTTTGAAAGCTTTACACCCACTGATACCGTTATTGGAAAAGACATATTTTCAAACAAATACCAAATATTATTAGATGATTTATGCAGTAACGATACCGTTATTAGGCAGCAAGCCAATAACTCACTAGTAAATTCGTTAAGCATGCAAAAAGAATTTACTAACGATTTTTTGAAGTTTATACAGAGCAATAAATTAAATTTAGTAAATGAAGAAAGTAGAGCCCAATTATTTGTTAACGGTGGCACAATTGCTACCGAAAAAATTATTGAACCTTATAAAAACTTATACAAACAATATACCGATAGTTTTTATTTACAATTATGCTTATTAAAAGGGTTGGCATATTTAAAAATACCAACCTCGTTTAACACATTTTTAAATTTAGTAACTACCGAAACACCTCTGGTGGGTAATGAAAATACAGTAAACGATATTTTTACAGTTTTAAACGATTCGTTAGAGTTATGTAAAAACTTTTTTCCAGCAATGTATGCTCTTACAAAATACGAAGAATATAAAA
>JAYTRS010000563.1:0-2553 GCA_043746065.1 Bacteroidota bacterium
AAAGTTTGATCAAAAAAATATTTTTTAATATCTGGTTTACCTGTTATCATAATTTTTTGTTTAATAATATTTGAAAATTTATTTTTATTTAATTTTCTTAATTCTTCTCTTGTTAATTTAGATAAGTCTAAATGTGAATATGTTGTAATTGTAGTAATTGGATTTATTTCATTGTTAATTACTTGATGATAATTGGTATTATTCATAATTTATTTTTTTAAATAATTTGTAAATATTTCTTTTGTTATATACCCTAATAAATAAGCATAAGCTTCCGATGTATCTCTATTTAAACTTCCCATTCCAATATTTTCAAATATAAATTCTACAGCATGTAATGATTCATGAGGAATAAAATCATATAAATTTTCAAGTGTTGCATTTCTAAAATGTATAATAACATCTCCTTTTAAAAATATTGTTTTAGCACCATAATGTTCTTTATTATTAAAATATTTTTTAATTATTTTATTTATTTTATCATTTTCTACATTTACAATAGATTTTCTTAATTGATTTATATTTCCAAATACAATAGTAATTGTAGTGGGATATATTTGTAAATCAATATTAAATATTTTATTTTTCATTTATAATACGATTAAAATATCAGCTTCTCTTATTAATTTATAAGTTATAAAATCAAATATTACATCTGTACCACTATATTTACCAATAATAACAACATCTGATGAGTATACATTTTTTACATCTTCTCCTATTTCAATTACTTTTCCTCTTGGAAGATCTTCTTCTTGAACTGTTGATAATAGTAATCCACCTTTAGTAACATTTGTTGGGGGAATTATTTTTAATAATAATCTATCTCCTAATACTTTCATAATATTTTATATTGTTTGTTAAATTCTTCTCGATTTATAATTTCAAAATTAGAAATATTGTTAATGACTAATATATCTAATTTTGTGAATAATGTATTATCTGCTATATATATGTCCTCATTCTCTTGTGTAAAAGATATGTTTCTAAATTTAAAACTCCAATGAGGAAAAGTAGAATTTTCTTTTGCGTATTCTTTAACTTCATTAAAAGAAAAAGCTTCTACAATATTTTTTTTAGTATATAAAGCCATATCTATTTTACATTATTAAAATCTACATGAATAAATGGTGTGTGTTTTGCAAACCATTTCCAACTAATTTCTTCATTATTATTCTGATAATATTCTAAAATATGTTTTACAGATTCATCATTAGGATTCATTGAAAATTCATCTAAACCACAATTACTTTCTAAAGACATAATCTTAGCTGGAATAGGGCATTTACAGCTACTACAATGCTCATAAACTAATGTAGACTCATATCCCAATTTCTCTTTTGCATTAACAGAATTAAATATACAACTTTCACAAATACTTTTTCTTTCTTCTACTATTTTTTTATCTTCTTTAGAAAGTAAATTAAATTTATCTTTTGCTAAATTAGTCCATCCCTCAAAAACTCTTTTATAATTCTTCTTTGCATTCATCAATG
Source organism: Bacteroidota bacterium (assembly GCA_043746065.1). GTDB lineage: Bacteria > Bacteroidota > Bacteroidia > B-17B0 > Aurantibacillaceae > Aurantibacillus. Next base: position 1,497 of record JAYTRS010000563.1, read on the forward strand.
CTTTTATTTCGTCTTTCATTTTTAAGTTTAATTTTAGTGTTTTTTTTATCAAAAGTTTGCTTTACTTTCCACATATTACTAAGTCTTTTCTTATAAAAGTCTTTTAACGCACCTTCTTCCATTGCTCTTAATTTTTCAATAAGTCTTCTAATTTCTAATTTTAGAAGTCCATATCTTGAAGAAAATGTACCTAAAAAATTTAATATAATGGAAGCACTTGTAACATTATTTAATGAATACAAAACATTAAGCCAATATTTATTAATAATACCATTGATTTGTTTATCTGTTAAAGATTCTCCAAATTCAATTTGTAATTTTTTACTTATTATTTTAGTTAAATCTTCAGTTTGAAACATTTGTAAATAATTTTAAAATTAAAAAATAAGAATTATTTAAAATTGTAAATCTTAATTCTGGAATAACATCATAATCTTTAGATGCTATTTTTATTATTAGATTCTTTTTTAATAAAGAAGTTTTTAAATTAGAAAGTATTTGTTTTTTAGAAACCACTCTATCTTTAATTATTAATTTTTCACATTCTTTATTTATACCATATTGACAAAAATAAGATAATATTTTTTCTTCTGATATTGGAAGCTGAATATTATTTAATAATGTGTAAATCTTTATTATATTCATCCATATATCATCAACATCTTTACACTCCTTTTTTATTTTATCACCTGTTATTTCCATCATTTTAATTTAAAATATTTTTTTACAATTTCAAAAAGATGAACATCTGTATAATCTTCACCATCATTAACTAAACTAATATACTTTTCTTTATACTTTTCACATTCTTCTTTTTCAATTTCTTCTTTTGTAATATGTTTATTTTCATGATAATGCTCTATCATATTTATAACATCTTGCTTCCTATATGAAAGCTCGTGATATGTATGTTCATTTGTAACCTTATCAATATGTGTAAGCATTAATAACTTCACTTTAAATCCCATACATTCTAATAAATAAGCATATAAAGATATTTGCATTGTATAAATATTTTTATGACAATCATGAAGATGAGAAAGTGGTGTAAGCATGT
>JAYTRS010000564.1:0-2551 GCA_043746065.1 Bacteroidota bacterium
CTATTTACGAGCCTAAAAATGAAGCTAAACAATTTCAATTTAAAAAATTAGATGATAAGTACAAAGTAATGGATAATGGTGATGGATTTAGGTTTACAATGGTTCAATTAGATAAAAATACGATGCAATTAAAATCAAAAATTACTTTTGAAAATAAACCAGCTTGGATAGTTTACAATTTTGTAAAATCTTAAAATAAAAAAAACATGAAAAAAATAAACACAAACATAATTGCATTTTCGGTGGCTATATTGCTAACAGCAAACAGTTGCAACACCCTAAAAAGAACAAGTGATCAAAACAAAGGTATTGTAATAGGTACAGCTGGCGGTGGCGTAATTGGAGGGGTAATAGGTAATAGCGTTGGCGGTAAAAATAGTACTGCACTTGGCGCTATTTTTGGTGCCGTTGTAGGTGGCGTAGCTGGTGGTATTATTGGAAACAAAATGGACAGGCAAGCCGAAAAAATAAAAACAGAAATACCAGGCGCAAAAGTACAACGTATTGGCGAGGGTATAGATGTAACCTTTGATGAAAATAATCCTGATGGAAGCAAAGCGGGTGTTTATTTTATGACCAATAAATATAATATTAGTAGTAATTCTGAATTAGCATTAAATAAATTACAAAAAATATTTGCAGAGTATCCAGAAACTGACATTTTAATTGAAGGTCACACAGATGATGTGGGCTCTGATAAGGACAATATGAAACTATCTCAACGCAGAGCAAATGCCGTTGGAAGTTATTTAAAGTCTGCAGGTATTTCATCATCAAGGTTAATTATAAAATATTATGGCGAAACACAACCAAAAGTTGAAAACACTACAGCAGAAAACAGAGCTTTAAACAGACGCGTACAGTTTGTTATTACTGCTAACCAAAAAATGAAAGAAGACGCTAAAAAAGAATCAGTAAAAAATTAACTATCATCCTGAGGGTAGTCAAAGGATCATATCATAACACCGATAGCCTACGAAAGTCTCAGTTAACATTGCATGGTCACGCTGAGTGTAGTCGAAGGGGATATCAAAGCTCTCACACTGAGCGGAGTCGAAGCGAAAAACTAAACTAAAAAAAAACTCTCAAGTAATTGAGAGATTTTTTTGTTTCTATATCTACCTCATAAACAGTAATTACAATAGTATTTTATATGTAAATGAGGGCTAATACCACTAATATAAAGAGATAATTTATTTAAACTGTTAAAATCTCTCTCATAAATCAATAGGTAAATTGTTACACAGCTAAATTCCTATTGTATATTTACAACTTATTTTTAATAATGGATACTACTAATATAGAAGGATTTGATGCCGAAAACCATAACGAGGTTAATAAAATAACGCACGTTAGTGGTATGTTTAAAACTTGGTTTATTGATTATGCCAGCTATGTAATATTAGAGCGTGCCGTGCCCGCTATGGAAGACGGCCTTAAACCCGTACAACGCCGTATTTTACATAGCATGTGGGAGTTAGAAGATGGACGATACAATAAAGTGGCCAACCTAATTGGTAACACTATGAAATACCACCCTCACGGCGATGCCAGTATTGGCGATGCTTTGGTGGCTATAGGGCAAAAAGATTTGTTAATAGATTGCCAAGGTAACTGGGGCAATATTTTAACGGGTGATAGCGCCGCTGCGCCGCGTTATATTGAGGCACGTTTATCAAAATTAGGTTTAGAAATTATATTTAACCCAAAAACTACCAATTGGGGCCTTAGTTACGATGGACGTAATAAAGAACCCATTACCCTGCCAGTAAAATTCCCATTAGTATTAGCACATGGGGTAGAGGGTATAGCCGTTGGTTTAGCCACAAAAATTTTACCTCATAATTTTAACGAATTAATAGATGCGTCTATACAAATATTAAAAGGCAAAAAAGCTGTAATTTATCCCGATTTTTTAACAGGAGGAATAGCCGATTTTAGCGATTATAAAGATGGCTTACGTGGTGGTAAAGTTAAAGTGCGTGCCAGGATTAAAGAGTTAAACCCCAAAACCTTAATTATTACCGAAATACCATTTGGTACTACAACGGGCTCGTTAATTGATAGTATTTTAGCTGCAAACGATAAAGGTAAAATTAAAGTAAAAAAGGTTGAAGATAATACGTCGGAATTTGTTGAAATTTTAATTCACTTACAACCTGGCATTAGCCCCGATAAAACTATTGATGCGCTGTATGCTTTTACCAATTGCGAAATAAGTATTTCGCCCAACGCTTGTATTATCGAAGCTGAAAAGCCTCGTTTTGTGGGTGTTAGCGAAGTTTTAAAAATATCTACTCACCAAACATTAGCACTTTTAAAACGTGAGCTAGAAATTGAACAGCATGAGTTAGAAGAAAAATGGCACTTCTCCTCTTTAGAAAAAATATTTATTAAAGAAGAAATGTACATCGACTTTAAAAAATACTCTACCAAAGAAACCTTATTTGAATATTTATACGAGCGTTTTAAACCTCATAAAAAGAAATTAATTCGCGATATTAATAACGACGATTTAAATCGCTTGACTCAAATACCAATGATTCGTATT
>JAYTRS010000565.1:0-8020 GCA_043746065.1 Bacteroidota bacterium
AGATGCCATTGGCTATTTAGGTTCGGTAAAACAATTGGCCGATAAATTAGGGATTAGTGCTGCTTTTGATGCTGCTACAATGGAGCGTATTCAAAAAAATATGACTAATAAAGATAGTATGATGGTGTTGGTAGGTATTGCTTATCGCAGTAGCGATGCGTATTTAAAAAGCAACCAACGTAGCGATGTAAGTAGCTTAATTTTAACGGGTGGTTGGATTGAGAGTTTATACTTTAGTACTATGGCTTACAAAAGTAAACCAAACAACGATATTAAATACCGTATAGCAGAGCAAAAACAAACCTTAACTAGCTTAGTTAAAATATTAGGAAGCAATACTAATGCCGAAGTTATTGAATTAACAAAACAACTAGTGGATTTGGCTAAAGTGTACGAAGGCATACAGTTTAAATACACGTTTGTTGAACCTACAACCGATACTACTAAACACCTTACTTATATAAATAGCACTACTGAGGTTATAGTTACTGCAGAGCAAATAACTCAAATTAGCGAAAAAATAAAAGAAATTAGAAACAAAATAACTAACAACACACAATCTTAATACACAATAATATTAATATGAAAAAAATTATTATAGCCCTATCGTTTGTTGTTTCAACAGTTTGTTTTAACCAAGCTACTGCACAATGCGATACCATTGCAAATATTTGTGCTAAGCATATCATTTCTACCTTCATATCTGATGGGCAGCAATACCGCGCTTTATTATTAAATTCAGAAGAAACAGCTGAGTTTCATACCACTTTTTTTGGTGAAACAACTTACCGTATTGCCGCTTGTAGTGGTACTAATGATGGTAATTTAGTATTTAATATTTACGACCAAGACCGCCACTTATTATTTACAAACCGTAACCAAAAAAACGCACCATTTTGGGATTTTAAAGTAAAATCAACTTTAGAAACCATTATTGAAGCTCAATTAGATGCCAATAAAAACCCTGGTTCAGGTTGTGCTGTAATTTTAATAGGCTTTAAACAAAAGTAGTTTTTATAAAATAAAATAAATTAAACACAAAAGCGTTTCAAATTAATTTGAAACGCTTTTTTTAATTACAGCTATTTTGCTACTTTTGCGCCATGATAAAACACTTATTTTTGTTTTTTTGGTTGGTAAATTTTTTTGCAAGCTGTAGTAATGCCACTGCTACTAAAAATAACCAAACACAACTAGTAGCCATAAAAAAAGATAGTCTAACACTTAAAAAAGATACTTTAACAGCAACAACAAATTCGCCTACAATAAATGTAAATAATAAGTTTAACAACATTACCGCTGTGTTATGTGGCGATAAAGCACAAGCCAACGATTTAAATTATTTATTTGATACCCTTGCCTGGGCAAAGCATGTAACATTTATTGATAGTAGTTGGAAAAAATTAGAACGTAATCGCCTACAGGCCATGAAAAAATGGGGTCGTAAAGAGTTTGAAACATCAAACAACCAATCTACCACCGTTTTTTATCCCTTTAGTGGGCCCGATTATTTAACGGCAAATGCTTTTTTTCCAAATGCTGATAAATACATTATGTTAGGTTTAGAGCCAGTAGGCAAGTTACCCGAACTTAGTACCTTTAAAGCAGGCGAGGCTTTGGATTACGAACAAGATTTTAAAAAATCATTAGGCGATATTTTTTCTAAAAGTTATTTCATAACTCAAAAAATGCTAAAAGATTTTCAATCGCAAAAAGTAAACGGCCTATTGCCAGTATTAGCATTTTTTATAAAAAAATCGGGTAACCAAATTTTAAATATAAACTATTTAATACGCTACAAGCAAGATAGCGTAAGCGAAGTAAGTTACGATTTTAAAAGTGCAGAACATAAACCCTTTGGTGTTAAAATTGATTTTTTACAAGAAGACAAACAAAAATCGGTGTATTATTTTAAGTACGATGTAAGTAATAAATTATTTAACGACACTACTATTTTTTATAAATACATAAAAAGCAAAACCAATAATTGTATTACGTACATTAAAAGTGCATCGTACCTATTACATGCAAATTTTATGGTCAATATGCGTAACTTAATTTTAAAAAGTTCGGCTACAATTATACAAGATGATACGGGTATACCTTTTAAATATTTTGAAGAAGGTAATAAATTTAATATAAAACTTTATGGTCAGTACTCGCAACCCGTTAAAGATTTTCCGTATTTAATTCTTCAAAAGCCTTTAAAAGAAGCCTTTCACAGAGACAGTTTAACGGTGGGTAAATTGCCTTTTCATTTAGGGTATCATTGGCAAAGTAAAAAAGATGTAATTATTTTTGCAAAAAAAAAGTAAGTTTAAAAACCTGTAACGATGTTGTTAAAAAAAGGCAATGAATTCTAAATTAGTAATAACTCATATTGTAAATTGGTTGCAAAACTATAGCAATGCCTCAAACACAAATGGTTTTGTAATTGGCATTAGTGGTGGTATTGATAGCGCCGTTACAAGCACCCTTTGTGCCTTAACAGGCAAGCAAGTTATAGCTTTAAACATGCCTATTAGGCAATTTAAAACTGAGTTGGATAGAAGTACCGAACATATTGCTTGGCTTAAAGCTAAATTTACCAACGTACAAAGCCAAACCGTAGATTTAACAGCTAGCTTAGAAGTATTTGAAAAAACACTACCACCAAACATTACAAATGATTTTTTAAGTATGGCTAATACCCGTGCCAGATTAAGAATGACAAGCCTTTACGCCTTTGCCACTACCCATAAATTATTAGTAGCAGGTACAGGCAATAAAGTAGAAGATTTTGGCGTTGGCTTTTTTACAAAATATGGCGATGGCGGTGTGGACATAAGCCCTATAGCCGATTTATACAAAACAGAAGTGTACCAATTAGCGAAGGAATTAGGTATTGTGTCGACTATACAAACGGCTAAACCTACCGATGGTTTATTTGCTGATGGCCGAACCGACGAAGATCAAATTGGCGCCACCTACCCTGAATTAGAGTGGGTCATGGAATATCTTGCCAATAAACAAACTAATGAATTAAACCAAAGGCAAAAAGTAGTACTAGAAATATATACCAAACGCCACAATGCTAATAAACACAAAATAGATGCCATTCCTGTGTGTCTTATACCTAAAGAGTTAAAGGGTATCTAGCACTTGTAAAATTTTAGTGATGGCTAATTCTAGTTCGCTATTACTAATAATTAAGGGAGGCGATAGCCGCATGGCTGTTGAACAAAATAAAAACCAATCGGTAATAATGCCATTTTGTAAACAGGCTTTTATAATTTTAAAATTTAAAGCTTCATCGCCAAAATCAATAGCACCAAGGGCACCTTTTATTCTGATGTGTTTTATTAAAGGATGTTTTAATTGATTTAAAATAATAAACTCTATCTCTTTAGCTCTTAAATAAAGTTGTTGGCTTGTAATTATTTCTAGGGTTGCTTGGGCGGCAGCTACGCAAACGGCATTGCCTCCAAAGGTATTAATATGACCCAATACAGGGTTATTGGTAAGGCAACTCATTAAGGATTGCGAAGCAATAAATGCACCAATAGGCAAACCACCACCCATTCCTTTTGCAATTACTAAAATATCGGGTACAAGGTTGTAATGTTCAAACGCAAATAAAGTACCCGTTCGGCCAAAACCTGTTTGTATTTCATCCACAATTAATAAAACGCAATGCTCGTTACATTTTTTTTGTAAAGCCGTTATAAACTCTGGCATGGCTTCTACAACTCCCGCTTCGCCTTGTATTAACTCAATAATTACAGCTGCTGTTTTTGATGTTATTTGATTTAAATCGGGTATAGCGTTAAACGATAAATGTTTTATATTTGGTAATAAAGGGCGGTAACTTTGTTTAAAAAACTCGCTACCCATAAGGCTTAAAGCACCCTGTGTGCTGCCGTGGTAAGCATTTGTAAAGCTAATTAATTCGCTTCGGTTGGTAACACGTTTTGCTAATTTTACAGCACCCTCTACAGCCTCGCTACCACTGGTAGTAAAGTAAACCGAATTTAGTGTGGGAGGTAATAAATCGGTTAAGGCTTTTGCATATTTAACTTGCGGGCTCTGGTTAAACTCGCCATACACCATTAAGTGCATAAACTTTTGCGACTGTACATTAATTGCCTCTACTACTTTTGGGTGGCAATGCCCCACGTTACTTACCGAAATACCACTAATTACATCTAAATACTGTTTGCCATTTACATCGGTTAAGGTACAGCCACTAGCAGTTGCAATATTAACATCAACCCCTAGCAAAGGCGTATCGCTGGTTTGCGCAACGTGTTGTAAAAATAATTGGCGTTGGTTCATGTATTAACTGCTAAATTATAAATTAATTGGTATTATGGGTGCTTTTATACCATTACCAAATTTTAAAGTTTTATGTGTGTAAACAATTACTTCGTCAAATAATTTTTGTTGTATTAAATTATTTAGCAAAAAAGAACCACCTTCTACAATTACGCTTTGTATTTTTAAATTGTATAAGGTATTAAAAATTTGCGGTAACACATTTTTTGTAAAATCTAATTTAATATATTCAATAGTATGGTTTACTTCTGTTTTAATACTATTAAAGACAATGGTTTTAGCCTCTTCATTATAAATATTAAAATTGGTAGGCACTTCTAAATTTTGGTCAATAAAAATACGAATTGGGTTTTTACCATTAACCAATCGGGTAGTTAAGGTTGGATTATCATTTAAAACGGTATTTTTTCCTACCATTATTGCCATTTCATTAGCGCGTAATGTGTGCGATTGTAGTTGTTGTTCGTCATCACCAATTCTATTATCAGTTTTGTTTTTTGGAAGAGGGAGTTTACTTATAAAACCATCGGCTGTTTGGGTCCATTTTAAAATAATGTAAGGGCGCTTTTTTTCAAAAAAAGTAAAAAAACGTTTGTTTAATTCTTGTCCCTCTTTTTGTAAAATACCTGTTATTACTTCAATACCCGCATTTTTTAAGTTGGAAATGCCTTTTCCTGCTACTAGGGGGTTAGGGTCTAAATTACAAACTACTACTTTTTTAAATCCTTTTTTAATAATTAAATCTGCACAAGGCGGGGTTTTACCAAAGTGGCAACAGGGCTCTAACGTCACGTAAATGGTACAATCTTGTGGCTTAATAGTACTACTTAAATTAGCAATGGCATTTACTTCGGCATGTGTCTCGCCATATTTTTGGTGATAGCCTTGGGCAACAATAATATTATTTTTCACAATAACGCAACCTACCATAGGGTTTGGTGCTACATAACCTAAGCCTTGTTTAGCAAGGTTAAGGGCAATTTGTATAAAATTATCATGTAGCATTATTCTTTTTAAAACTCGGTATAATTTTTTAAATTTACACTCTATAAAATTACAAATAAAATGTTCGATAATTTAAGCGATAAACTAGATAGAGCCCTTAAAACATTAAAAGGGCAAGGTAAAATAACCGAAATTAACGTGGCCGAAACGTTAAAAGAAGTGCGTAAAGCCTTATTAGATGCCGATGTTAACTACAAAGTAGCCAAAACATTTACCGATACCGTTAAAGAAAAAGCCTTAGGGCAAAATGTTTTAACCTCTGTTTCGCCAGGGCAATTATTAGTAAAATTAACCCACGACGAGCTGGCCCAATTAATGGGTGGTACTAAAGAAGATATTTATTTGGGTGGTAACCCAACCATTATTTTAATGAGTGGCTTACAAGGTAGCGGTAAAACCACCTTTACTGGTAAGTTAGCCAATTACTTAAAAACTAAAAAAGGTAAAAACCCTTTAATGGTGGCTTGCGACGTGTATCGCCCAGCAGCTATTGACCAATTACAGGTATTGGGGCAACAAATAGGCGTAGAAGTTTTTGCAAATAAAGAAGAAAAAAATCCAATAAAAATTGCCGAAGCTGCAATTAAACAAGCCAAAGAAAACGGTAATAGTGTGGTGTTGATTGATACTGCAGGTCGGTTAGCCATTGACGAGCAAATGATGAACGAGATTACCGAACTTAAAAAGGCGGTAAAACCTAACGAAATTTTATTTGTAGTAGATAGTATGACGGGGCAAGATGCCGTTAATACTGCAAAAACCTTTAACGATCGTTTAGATTTTGACGGTGTAATTTTAACCAAATTAGATGGCGATACCCGTGGTGGTGCGGCTTTATCTATTAAAAGTATTGTAAACAAACCTATTAAATTTATTGGTACTGGCGAAAAAATGGAAGCCTTGGATGTGTTCTATCCTGAACGTATGGCCGATCGTATTTTAGGCATGGGCGACGTTGTAACCTTAGTAGAGCGTGCGCAAGAACAATTTAGCGAAGAAGAAGCCCGAAAGCTTAACAAAAAAATTGCCAATAATAAATTTGATTTTAACGACTTTTTAGCCCAACTACAACAAATTAAAAAAATGGGTAATGTTAAAGATTTAATGGGGATGATTCCGGGCGTAGGCAAAGCCGTGAAAGATATGGACATTAAAGACGATGCCTTTAAAGGCATTGAAGCCATTATACAAAGCATGACTCCTGCCGAACGCGATAAACCTGAATTAATGAACGGTAGTCGCCGCCAACGTTTAGCAAAAGGTAGCGGGCAAGGCATACAAGAAGTAAATAAGCTTTTAAAGCAATTTGAAGATACGCGAAAAATGATGCGTATGATGAATGATAAAAATGCCATGGCAAAAATGATGCGTAGCATGCCAAAAGGAATGACAGGTGGAATGCCTAAAATGTAATTAATTTTAGGAAACTATCATTTATGCGAATTTTAATTGCCGATGAAAATCATCCCATCTTACAGCAAACATTAATTAAGGCTGGTTTTGAATGCGATTTATTTTATGATAAATCAGTTGCCGAATTACAAACACTTTTGCCCAATTACCAAGGCCTTGTACTTAGAAGCAAATTTAAACTTACACAACAGTTATTAAGCACTAGTACACAACTAAAATGTATTGGTAGAGTAGGGGCAGGCATGGAAAATATTGATGTAGAGTACGCCTTACAAAAAAATATACAATGTGTAAATGCCCCAGAGGGTAATAAAGATGCCGTTGGCGAGCATACTTTAGGTATGTTATTAATGCTTTTAAATAATTTAAAAAAAGCTGATGCCGAAGTTAGAAACGGTATTTGGTTAAGAGCCCAAAATAGAGGTTACGAAATAAGTGGTAAAACTATTGGTATTATTGGTTTTGGACATATGGGCAGTAGTTTTGCGCAAAAATTACAAGGTTTTGGTTGTAATATATTGGCTTACGATAAGTACAAAACAGGTTTTGGAAATGAGTTTGTAAACGAATGTACTTTAGAGCAAATTTTTGAAACTACTAATATTATTAGCCTACATGTGCCATTAACATCCGAAACGGAATTTATGATAAATGAAAATTTTATAAATAAATTTAAAAAACCAATTTATATAATAAACACGGCTCGTGGCAAATGCTTAAATACCGCACATTTGGTAGAGGCTATTGAACAAAATAAAGTATTAGGTGCGTGTTTAGATGTGTTAGAATACGAAACAACTTCGTTTGAAAACATTGATAAAGCAACATTACCACCCCCTTTTAATTATTTAATACAGAGTAATAAGGTAATTTTAAGCCCTCACATTGCTGGCTGGACGTATGAAAGCAACTATAAAATGAGTTTAATAGTGGCGCAAAAAATGATACAAGTTTTAAAAAGCGCTTAAAAACAATAAATATTTTTTTTAATTAATTAATTTTACTACATTTACAATCCAAAATTATTGGCTTCGTAGCTCAACTGAATAGAGCACCTCACTACGGATGAGGAGGTTAGGGGTTTGAATCCCTTCGAGGTCACTATTAAAATCATAAAAGCCTGTTAATCAATAGATTACAGGCTTTTATGATTAACGGGGTAAACATAGGGTAAACATTTAAGTTTTTGCGTTATTTTTCTTCATTTTACGCCGTTTAGCAAAAACAAACAAAAAGATACGATTAACGAGTGTTTTTCAAGTTAAAGTATAGCGTAGATAGTCTTAAC
>JAYTRS010000566.1:0-8018 GCA_043746065.1 Bacteroidota bacterium
AATTTAAAGATGTACATTAAATCAATTGATATAGATAGCCTAGAGTACACTCACTTAACTTTTAAATTAGGTTCGGTATTTAATCAACCTAATTGGATAAAAATATATAATGAAAATATAATTGTAAATGGAATTTATAATTTAAACAACGAATTAATAGGAGTATTTAATGTATACAAAAATACAAAATTCGGCATTTCATATTATTCTATTCCGCCATATTCGCCCTCTAATGGTTTATTTTTTATAAATCCTGCTGCTAATATTTCAAATAAAATCACTTTCGAAAAAGAAATTCATCAAACCATTGCAACTTATTTTATAAAGCTAAATGGCGTATTAAATATGAGCGCATTTCCATCAAATATAATTGATACACAAATATATTTTTGGAGTAAATTTAAAGTAATACCAAATTATACTTATCAAATAAATTTACAAAAATCAACCCAGGAATTATTTGATAATTTAACTACCGAAAAACGTAAATCCATTCGTAAAGCTGAAAAAGATAATATTGAAATTAAGCAATGCTTAGATTATGAAGTTGTTAAAAAGCTAGTATTAAAAACATTTGATAGAAAAAATAAATCAGTTAGTATTACTTACATCGATAAAATATTATTTCAGTTCTCTAACCCTCAAAATAGCTTTGCGTTTGTTGCTTACCAAAATAACAAACCATCAGCCTGTACTTTTTACGTATTTCATAACAATATTTGTTTTTACTTATTAGGAGGTTATGATAATACTAACAAACATCATGGGGCTGGAGCAAGTTGTATGTGGCAAGCAATAAATTATGCTAAAAAAAATAATATTTTAACTTTTGATTTTGAAGGAAGTATGTTGCCCGAAGTTGAAAAATATTTTAGAGAATTTGGTGGCGAATTAACACCTTATTATACTATAAATAAAGCTAATATTTTAGTAGAATTACTTTTGAAATTTAAAAAACGAGAAATTTTTTAAATACTATATTTATTTATTACAAAAAAAATGCAAATACATATTAGTTTTGATTATGAGTTATTTTTTGGAGAAGCCTCCGGAAGTGCTAGTAATTGCATACTATTACCTACTCAACAATTAATTAGTATTGCAAAAAAACATCAAGTACCCTTTATTTTTTTTATTGACGCAGGTTATCTATGGCAATTAAAAAATCATTACCACATTACACAATGTAAAAATGATTATGATGCTATATCTCATCAAATAAAAGAGTTACAAACGAATGGTCACGAAATAGCATTACATATTCACCCACATTGGGAAGATAGTTTTTATAAAAATAATGCGTGGCAAATAAATACAACACGCTATAAATTAGCTAATTTTAATGATGATGATGTGGAGGCCATTATTACTAAATATCACCAAGCTATTATTGATATTACACAAAAGCCCTGCAAGTCCTACCGAGCGGGTGGCTGGTGTATTCAGCCATTTAATACCATTAAAAAAGCATTAATCAAAAATAATATTTATGTTGATAGTACCGTATATAATAGTGGCGTTCATACGTCTATTGCACATAGTTATAATTTTTTAAATGCACCTAAACTTGATGAATGGAAATTTAATAACGACCCTTGTATGGAAGATGTTGATGGATTATTTACCGAAGTGCCAATAACGAGCGATAAAATTTTACCTTTTTTCTATTATAATCTTTATTTTAAAATGAAATCAAACCCATCTATTTATAAACCTGTAGGCGATGGAAAATGGTTGCAAGATAAAAAGAGAAAATATACTCATTTCCATTCTATTACTAATCATTTTGCCTGTGCTGACGGCTTTTTTGCTTCTCGATTACAATCAATTTTACAACGTTGCCAAAAACAAAATAAAAATAAAATGATGGTGTTAAGTCATCCAAAATCAATGGCTCCCTATTCATTTAAGGCTTTAGATATTTTTATAAGTAAAGCAAAAAATAAAAATCATACATTTTGTATTATAACAAGTTAATGAGTACAATAAAACATATAAAGCATAGCAATATTGATTTTGATAAATGGGATAAGGCAATTTCTAATTCGTTACAACCATTAGTTTCTGCACAATCTTTTTATTTAAATGCCACCTGCCCAAATTGGGACGCATTAATGATAGGCGATTACGAAACTGTTTTTCCATTAATATTTAAAAAAAAATTGTCTATTACTTATTTATACCAACCCGCATTTACACCACAACTTGGGTGCTATGGCAAACTAACACTAGAAATTGAACAGCTGTTTTATAATTACATTACTAAACATTTTAAATTAATTGAAATAGAATTAAATGCAACAAATAAAATTCAATCGCCATTTGTTTTTAGTAAAAAAACATTTATAATAAATTATAAAAATGGCTTTACATTTAATCAAAACACAAAACGTAACATCTCAAAAGCTATTGCTAATGAGTTTAAAGTTGAACAAATTACCTCACAACAAATAATAAAACTCTCTACTCAATTTTTAAATCCATTTTTAATACATGATTTAAAATTGACAGAAAAAGATACTTCTATTCTTACAAATCTATTGCAAAATAGTATTAATAATAACGCCATAATTAGCTTTAAGGTGGTTAATACTACTCATAAAATAATGGCTTTGGCGCATTTTGTATATAATAAAAATCAGGTTTTGTTTTTAAAAGGTACTAATTTTGATAAGCTTGAAAATACGGGGAGCATGCATTTATTATTAAGCCATGCTGTTAATTTTTTTTCAGATAAATGTATGTGCTTTGATTTTGGTGGTGGCTCATTAAATGAGGGTTTAGCTAGTTTTTATAAAGGCTTTGGCGCTCATCCATTAAATTATAGTTTTTTGCAATTAAACAATTTACCCAAATTAATTAAAGTATTTAAACATTAGTATGAAGGCTATAATTTCGCATGATATTGACCATATAACCGTTTGGGAGCATTTGTTTAGAGATACAATTATTCCTAAATATATGATGCGGATGCAAATTGAATTGTTTAGTGGCAAAATTTCTTTACGAGAATATACATTACGCTGGGCAGATTTTTTTAAAAATAAATGGCAAAATATTGATGAGCTAATTACATTTAATAATATTAACAATGTTCCGTCATCGTTTTTTATTGCTGTAAATAAAGGCGTTGGGCTAAATTACTCAAACTCTAATGCCTTATTATGGATAGAACAAATGAAATACCGTAATTGTGAAATTGGTATTCATGGTATTGAATTTAATAGTTTTGAAACCATAAAAAATGAATACACCATTTTTGAAAACCTAACGCAACAAAAAAATGTTGGTATAAGAATGCATTATGTACGAAATAATTCTCAAACACTAATTAACCTTTCTAATGCTGGCTATTGTTACGATAGTACCGAACATGCTTTTAAAAACCCATACAAAATTGGTGCCATGTGGGAATTTCCATTTCAAATAATGGATGGTTGGGTAATTGAAGATGGCAAAAAATGGCAATCGTTAAATTTAAAAACTGCCAAACAAAACACGTTAAAACTTATTGAAAAAGCTCAACAACAAAATTTAAATTATTTAGGTATTGATTTTCACGACCGTTATTTTTCACATGCATTTAAAACTTGGTTAGATTGGTATATGTGGCTTGTAGAGTATTTAAAAACAAATAAAATTGAATTTGTAAATTTTAATACAGCAATTGTTGAATTAGAGAAGCAAAAATAAAACACACAGTAGATAGTATAGTCTATTAATACCCATACTTTTTTTTCCATAATTTTTTTAAATAAGTACGCTGTTCATTTTCACGTGCATTATTTCCTGGCTCGTACAATTTAGTGTTGGCAATTTGTTCGGGTAAAAATTCTTGCTCGGCAAAATTAGTAGCAAAGTTATGTGCATATTTGTAATCTTTTCCATAATCTAAATTTTTCATCAATTTAGTAGGTGCATTGCGCAGTGCTAAGGGTATGGGTAAATCACCTGTTTTAGTTACTAATTCCATAGCTTCGTTTATAGCCTTATAACTTGCATTACTTTTAGCACTGCAAGCTAAATACGATACGCATTGGCTTAAAATAATTCTGGCTTCGGGCATACCAATTACATTTACTGCATTAAAACAATTGTTTGCTAATAGTAATGCATTTGGGTTGGCATTACCAATATCTTCGCTACTCAATATTAACAACCGTCGGGCAATAAACAAGGGGTCTTCGCCACCTTTAAGCATACGCGCTAAATAGTATAAGGCGGCATTTGGGTCGCTGCCCCTAATTGATTTTATAAACGCCGAAATTATATCATAATGCTGTTCGCCTGTTTTATCATATAAGGCTAAATTTTGTTGAATAACCGTTAACACCAATTGGTTGGTAATTGTAATTTCATTTTTTGTTTCGCTATTTACAACAATTTCTAAAGCATTTAATAATTTACGTGCATCACCACCGCTTACTCTTATTAAAGCTTCGTGTTCTACTAAATTTATTCTTTTTTGTTTTAAAAATTCATCTGTTGTTATTGCAGTGTTTAAAAGGGTTACTAATTCTTCTTCTAATAACGATTGTAAAACATATACTTGGCAACGAGATAGTAAGGCCGGAATCACTTCAAACGAGGGGTTTTCGGTTGTAGCTCCAATTAAAGTTACAACGCCTTTTTCTACAGCTCCTAATAACGAGTCTTGTTGCGATTTACTAAACCTATGAATTTCATCAATAAATAAAACAGGTTTATTTTGATTAAAAATATTATTGTCACTTGCTTTTTCAATAATTTCGCGTACATCTTTTACACCACTATTTATAGCGCTTAACATAAAAAATGGGCGTTTTAACTCGCTGGCAATAATTAATGCTAACGATGTTTTGCCCACACCTGGTGGCCCCCATAAAATTAATGATGGTAATAAATTTTGTGCCACAGCACTTCGTAAGGCACTATTGGCGCCAATTATATGTTGTTGCCCAATATAGGCACTTAATGTTTTTGGCCTTAAACGCTCGGCTAAGGGTTGCATTATTTTAACTATTTTTTAAAATTTAACGGTATAATGTTTATAATAAATTATTAACTTTACACAAAGTAATATTAATAAAAAATTATCATGAACTTTAAAAAATCGCTATTTATTTCGCTAATAACAGTTGGCACAATTATTTTAATGAGTTTTGCGCTTGGTAAAGATAAAGACCCCCTTCATAAGCGAAAATTTAATTTAACCCTGTTTGAGATTAAAGATGGCCAAGCCGGTAAAAAAGGAATTGTAGATATAATGGAGTTTAAAGATGGGAAATTATTTAGCGATTTTTTGTACGATAAATTTCAATACAAATGGATTAAATACCGTATTAATAAAGATAGTATTTATACGGATAGCACAGATACAGAAGTGCGTTTGTTAGAAGTAGAAGCGAGCGCTACTGATGATAAAAACCAAACCATAATTATAAACTTTAATAGCGTTGAGTGGGATTTTGATGGTACTATAAAAATTACTAAAAACGATAAAATAAAAAAACAATTTGATATTGTAGGTCGTGAAAAAGGTGGTAAACCAAAAAAAGAAAAAAAGCCTAAGGTAGAAGCAGGTACCGAACCTAAAAAAGATTAAAATACATTATTATAAAAATATTTTACACAAAATAAATTTAAAAGCCTGTTCAATTTAATGAACAGGCTTTTTTTTAAGCGTAATGGCTTATTTCAAACTCTCAAATGTTAAAACAGGCTTATTATGATAAATTCCTCGCGCTAATGTAAAAGCTATGGCCAAATATAAATAACTCAAAATATTTTTATCATTTGGCCTAATCTATTATATTTGTGTAATAGCATTATATAAAATGGGAAAGCAAGATACAGCCACTACAAAAGGCAACTTAAGTTTTGATGATTTTAAAAAAATTGTACTTCACGATTTTAAATTAGTTAACCAAAGCCGCCAAGCCAGTTTGTTGGGGCGTAAAGAAGTATTAACGGGCAAGGCCAAGTTTGGTATTTTTGGCGATGGTAAAGAGCTGGCACAAATTGCCATGAGCAAAGTATTTAAAAATGGTGATTTTAGAAGCGGTTATTACCGCGACCAAACCTTTATGTTTGCTATTGAAGCCTTAAACCTACAACAATGGTTTGCAGGTTTATATGGCCATACCGATATTGATTTTGAACCCATGAGTGGCGGACGCCAAATGGGTGGCCATTTTGGCACACATAGTTTAAATGCCGATGGTTCGTTTAAAGACTTAGTAAATCAAAAAAATTCGAGTAGCGATGTTTCTCCCACTGCTTCGCAAATGCCACGCCTATTGGGTTTAGCTTATGCGTCGCACTTTTATAAAATAAATAAAGAGTTACATGTAGCCCCATTTACTAATTATAGCAACCAAGGTAACGAGGTAGCGTTTGGTACCATTGGCGATGCCAGCACCAGCGAAGGCCTGTTTTGGGAAACCATAAACGCCGCAGGTGTGTTGCAAGTGCCTATGTTAGTAAGTGTTTGGGATGATGGACATGGCATATCAGTTCCAAAAAAATACCAAACCACTAAAGAAAGCATTAGCGAGGTATTAAAAGGCTTTCAGCGCGAAAACGGCGGCAAGGGTTATGAAATATTTAAAACCAAAGGCTGGGATTATGCCCACCTATGCGAAACATACGAAAAAGCCATAAAAGTGTGTAGAGAAGAGCACGTACCCGTTTTAGTGCATGTTGAAGAAGTAACACAACCACAAGGGCACAGTACCAGTGGTAGCCACGAGCGTTATAAAAGTAAAGAACGCCTGCAATGGGAATTGGATTTTGATTGCGTAAAGCAAATGCGCGAATGGATTATTGCCAACGCCTTAGCCAGTGAAGAGGAATTAAATGTAATTGAAGAAGACGCTAAAGAAATTGTAAAACAAGCAAAAAACAAAGCTTGGACGGATTATTTAACCCCCATAAAAAACGAGTTAAACCAAGTTATAGCCTTGTTTGAAGAAATAGGTGGCGATGAAGTTTTAGCCATTGTTAAAGAGTTAAAAGCCATTAAAGAGCCCATTCGTAAAGATATTCACACAGCCGTTAAAACCGTATTAAGAAATTTAGTGGGTAGTAATACCAATACTTACCAAAATTTAATAACGTGGCTGCAAAATGCTCGTGTTGAAAATAATACGCGCTATGGGTCGCACTTACATTCACAATCCAACCAACAAGTAAAAAATATTTTGCCCAATGCGGTAGTGTATACCGAAGATAAACAGGTAGATGGCCGCGAAATTTTACGCGATAATTTTGATGCGATCTTAAATAAATATCCCGAAGTAATGATTTTTGGCGAAGATTCGGGTAAAATTGGTGGCGTTAATCAAGGTTTAGAAGGCTTACAAACCAAATATGGCGAGCATAGAGTTTTTGATACTGGTATTCGCGAAGCCACTATTATGGGGCAAGCCATTGGTTTAGCCATGCGTGGCTTACGCCCAATTGCCGAAATTCAATACTTAGATTATTTATTATATGCTCTACAATTAATGAGCGATGACCTTGCCACCCTACAATGGCGCACAAAAGGCATGCAAAAAGCCCCTGTTATTATTCGCACCCGCGGGCATAGGTTAGAGGGTGTTTGGCACAGCGGTTCGCCAATGGGTATGATTGTTAGTGCTTGCCGAGGCATAAATATTTGTGTACCACGAAACATGACAATTGCTTCGGGCTTTTACAACACCTTATTACAAGCCGATGAGCCCGCATTAATTATCGAACCATTAAATGCCTATCGTTTAAAAGAAAAACAACCTCATAATTTTGGCGACTATAAAGTGGCATTAGGCGTAGTTGAAGTTTTACAACAAGGTACCGATGTAACTTTAGTAACCTATGGTAGCTCTGTTCGTATAGCGCAAGAGGCTATTAAATTATTGCAAAAGTTTAATATTAGTGTAGAGTTAATTGATTTACAAACTTTATTGCCTTTTGATATACACCACGATTGCGTTAAATCTTTACAAAAAACAAACCGTTTGGTGGTGTTAGACGAGGATGTACCAGGTGGTGCAAGC
>JAYTRS010000567.1:0-8008 GCA_043746065.1 Bacteroidota bacterium
GTAGTAATCTACTTTTTTTACAACTATGCCATTATCTATGTAATAAATGCGGGGTAATTGTGCCGAAGCCAATTGTATAAACGATTTACCTAAGCAAAAACTATTGGGTATATTATCTGCTTTGGTATCATCTATGTATGCTTTATAATTTTTCATTTCGCCATTTAACACAAAATAAATTGGTAATAAAGGGTTATTTTTTTTAATTAATCTAAATTTTTTACTTGCTACACGGCAATGTGCGCAGGTTAAACTCATAAAGGCAATTACATGTTTACCTTTACGTAACTCTACATTTGGTACTTGTACTTTAGCAGTATCTTCGGGTTGGTATAATAAATTTAACTCGAGTGGGTAATTTACTTTTTCATCTAAATTATTAGAAGTGTACTTATAATCTATAGGGTTAAACATAAACGGCACTACAATTGCTGTTATTAAAGTAAAACTTAACCAAAATTTATTTGCTTTTAATTTCCAACCCTCAAATAAAAAATAAATAATGGCACCAATGGCTATCATTATTATGTTTTTGTAAATGGCTTCTTTGGGTGTCATTTTTATATGTTCGCCAAAACAACCGCAATTGCCATTATTGCCACTCACTTTAATTTGTATTAGCAAATAAATAATAAAAAACAGTAATAAAGCCCCCATTAAAGGAAGTGTAAACTTTTTTAAATTGTAATTTGCTATTAGTAAAATGCCAATAAAAAATTCTAAACCTATTAAACTCCTTGCTAATAAAGGCGCCGTATACCAATTAGCAATACCAATATCTACAAAAGTAAATTCAAACGTTTCAATTACAGGGTCTAATTTGGTGTACCCACTATAAATAAAAACTAAACCTAATGCTACCGAAAGTAAGGCCGCTATTATTATTTTAAAAATCTTCATAAAAAATTAAATGTAAAATTAAACAAAAAAAGCCTACCAAAATGGTAGGCTTCTTAAGCTTCTCCTGGTTACTTAACGCCTCTACAAGGCTTGTTAATAGTGCTAAGTTTTGCAATTTTGCAAAACAGCCACCGAATTATATTTATGCCTTAGCCTTCATTTGGTTGGCGTTAGGAAACATAAACATATTAGCATACTCGATAGCTTTACGAAAATTTGGGTTTTTGCCGCCCATAGTCATTTTAAGCATTTCTTTTAAATACTCAACTTGGCTTTTTAACTCGGCTACCAAAGCATCTTTGTAGGGGTTTTCTGTACCAAAACCAACCGCTGTATGTTTAGGTTCTACAAACATATCGCCATGGCCTGTGAGCAACCAATCTCTATTTGCATTAAATGCTTGACTTATGGCATTAATTGTTTTTGGGTATATATTATGCCCAGTTGATATATTATCAAATGTACTTAAGCTAATATTCGCCTTATTTGAAAATTCACTTCTATTTAAATTTAAGTGAGTTTTCAACAGCAAAACCCTTGAATTTACTGTGTTTTCCATTGTGCTTTTTTTAATTGTTAATAATTATATATGTTTTGTATTTGTTTCATATACAAATTGGGTATACATTCGTACCCATATTATATACTAAACCAAAAGTATATAATATTAATCGAATAGTAAAATAAAATATGTTAAAAATTTAAACAATTAAAAAAAATGGAAAATTCAACAAAAAACATGATCACAACATCTGTAAGAATTGCCTGGGTGGCATCAGTATTAATTTGCTTAGCAATGTATGGTTGCCCTCAATATAGAGTTTATAGCGCTCGAAAAGATGGCGAAGCAATTTTAGCACACGCCCAAAGTAGCAGAGAAGTTGCGGTAGCAGAGGCAAAGGCAAAAATGGAGAGTGCAAGCCTTTTAGCACAGGCCGATACAATTAGAGCGCATGGCGTTGCCCGTTCCAATCAAATAATTGGAGTATCGTTAAAAAATAACGAAGCCTATTTACATTGGTTATGGATTGATAATTTAGATAAAAATCCAAATGCGGTTATTTATATACCAACCGAAGCTAATTTACCAATATTAGAAGCTAATAGAATTAAATCATCTAAAGGAGTTTAGATATGAATTTATCTCTAACAGATTTCTTCCAAAGTGTTTTAATTGCAAATCCTCCAATAAATAATGTTACAAGTGCTGAAGCCATGTTAATTATTGTGGCTATAATAATAAAATTTTCCATTGCTAGTGTGTTTTTTGGTCGAAACAAATATAGCAAAAAAGGGGTGCAACATAAACCATTGCACCCTTAATTTAAAAACTAAAAACTAAAAAAAAAATGAATGTTTTAAAAATAAGTAAAGGCAACCAAGCCAAAACAATTAGCCAAATAAGTAAAGAGGCTAAGCTAAGTGCCAAAAAAATATTTGATGGTGCTAAAGAATTACCACGCCTATGGATTACGCTATTTGTACACGATTTACCAGAATATAAGGGTACAGAGGTGTATTTAAATAATGTAAAGTCGGGCAAATCAGTACCAACACAAGGGCTATTAAACGATTTAAAAACTTGGATTAAAAAAAATAAGTATTAAACCCCTAAAAAATAAACTATGCAAAATTTAAAAATGCACATTGAAGAATGTAATAATGGTTGGTTACTGACCATTAACCCAACTAACGGAAACGATCCTTTACAAGCAGCCAATTTAATGTTTGATAAATTAAAAGAAATGATACCTGGGCAGGATGACGAACTTAAAAACATTATGCAAAACGTAAATAAAATACCACAAAATCAAAAAATGGTTTTTGCTACCTATAAAGATTTGGTAGGCTATTTAAGTTTAATGGTTGAATAAAATATAAAAGGTAAGGCTTAGTATTAATATTAAAATATTTAAAAAAAATGGAAAAAAGTAGCACAATGATAGGTAAGGTTGTAAAAATAATTAGTCCTGAACACATTTACCCTAAATCAGAAAAAGGCGAAGAGCAACACCCTATTGATTTAGGCCGAAGAGGTTTTTATAAATGGCGTTTGAATATAAATTATGAAACTAAACAAGTTGAAATAATTGCCGATTATTCAATTAAATATAATACTGAAAATGAGTTTTTAGTAGGTAATATGTACTTAGGCAAAGAAACAACTACAAAGAAATGTTTTTTGTTTAACCCTTTTGAAATTATTGAAATTATAGAGGCGTAATTAATTTATTTAAAAAAATGGAAAAATTATACTACGACATAGAATTAGCAATTTCTTCTGCTGTTAAAATTTTTGGTTTATCAACTTTATTATCAAGTTGTGTTCTAACAGCATCAAGTTGTGTTCTAACGCTATCAAGTTGTGTTCTAACGGCATCAAGTTGTGTATTAGTATCATCAATTTTTTTTAGTAAATCATTATTTGTTGTATTTAATTTCTTGTTTAAATCTAACAAACTAATAATTATTGCAGTTAAAGATATTGCTGCAATCATAACAACAAGTACTATATATTCTTTCATATCAAATAATTTATTTAAAAGTAAAACCAAAATTGCAGAAGCTGTTGTAATTAAAAATTTTTTCATATTGATATGTTTTTTCGCAAAACAAATATATCAAAAAAGGGCTACAATGCAATAGCAAAGTAGCCCTTAATTTAAACTAATTAACCTTAAAAAATAAAAAATATGCAAACGATTACATTATTAGAAGTAGAAAAAATGGTAAAAATTGCCATAAGAGATAACAACATTAGAGATGTGATAAATTTTTATGTAAAATTTATGAAATGGAGCGATATTGAAATTCCAAAAATAGACATTTGCTTATATTGTCGTACTCCAAATGGTAATCCAAAAAACATTAGTGTTGAGCACAAAGACCCAATCGAGGTTATACGTTTGCTAATTTATAAATACAAGCAATACGATGTTGTATTAAACCCTGTTGAATTAGCTATTTAACCTCAAAAAATAAAAACATGATAGAAATAATAATAACCATTTGCTGTGCCATTAGCTGTTTTTGTTTAAGTTTTCTTTTTTTAGATCACTTACCCGAAAAAAAAGAAACTTATAACCAAGCCAAAAAAGAGTATGAGCGATATTTTGGCGAGTATAATCATACTCGTATCGAAAGGCTCGTAAAAGCCTTACAAACGTTTATTTTGCTATTACGGCTATATATTGTTTAGTGTTCTTTTTTTTAACGATGTTTTTTGAACTCATAAAAAAATATTAAAGCTATAAAACTCACTCCCTTAATTTAAAACCACAACTAAAAATACAATTTATGAGTAACTACAAACAAAAAGTAGAATGTTTAAAGGCATGGCTAAGCGATAAAAAAATTGAGCAAAAAGAAAAAAATGAAGCCACAGAAACTGTAAAATCTTTTAAAGAATTTGCTAAAATGGTTAATCAATCAAAACAATATAAGCGTTAATGGTAAACGGCGAGGAAACCGAAGTAATAGCAGATAATAATTTTTGTATTGCTTACAATTGCTTAAATAAAGTTGATAAAAAAAGGTTTCGTTACATGGTAACTCATACTTGCCAAATTAGCGAAACATGTTTTTACGACTGGTTAAAATACCCCGAAAGAATAAAAAGCTATAACGATAAATTTTTTATAGCTATTGCCTTAAATAAAGATGTAAAACAATTATTTACTAAACCTTAAAACCAATAAATTTTATAGCATGATTACAATAGTTAGTTTTTTAGCCTTTAATAAGGTTAACAGAGAAGTTTTTATTAAAGGCGAAAGCTTTGAGCAGATAAATGAAACACTTTATTCAATCTGTTCAACTTACCAAGTAACAGAAATATTACAGGGCGTAATGCAAAATTTGCCTTTACAAACGTTGGAAAAAATACAAACAAATACCAAAAAATTTAAACTTACAATAGATGAGGCCTGTATTTTAATTGAAGCCTTAGATGATTTTAAGCATAAGGTTTCATCCATTAAAGAAATTGTAACCGTTGGTAACGATAACTGTTCGGCATTATTAGAAAAATTTGAAGCTAAAGCTGAATTAGCAAGTTTAATGCAACAACAACTAAAAAAAGATTAGCAATGAACTTAAGCGCTGAAGTAAAAAGGTATGTAAAACATAAAACTAACATAGCTAATTATAGCGCTCACTATTTAAACATGGGGCGTATGGCATCCTTACGTTTTGCAAACGAATTGTTACAGCTTTTTTGCATGCAAAAACAGTATTTAACTGAACATGATATTGCTCGATTTGTTTTACAAAACAAACAACACTTAAAAGAAATATTACCGCACCCCGAAAATAAAAGTTACAACAGCAGCTTAAATAATTTTAATAAAATGATTGATTTTGCGCAACAAATTTTAAAACCAAAAACTACAACCTAATGAAGTGGAAAGTAAGCCCCGAAAAAGCAAAGCCAAAAGTTGGAGATGTAAAAGAAAAAAAGTGTTTTTCTTTTTTTCCAACAAAAGTTGATAATATGTGGCTTTGGTTTGAATATTATATAGGGGTTTATGAATATGTAGATGGTTTTTATGAAATGGATGAAGTAGTAAGTCAAGGAATATTTACTGAAAAATATAGAACTGTTAGTGTTCCCTTCCAAAGTTGGAGAAAAATAAGTAAAAAAATTATCAAATAAACACACTAACTAAATTATGTACGTTACCCCTACCGAAATATATAATGCCACAGATGGCGGTTTAAATGTAATTTTAAATTACTTTCCTCAAGCTGCTGAATGTGTACAAAATAGTACTAAAAAATTTCGTGTTCGTGCTACTGATAAAACCGCCTCTGCATCCATTAAAATGTTGCCAGGCAATATTTGGGTAGTTACCGATTTTGGTGGCGACCAAAAGCCACGCAATTGTATTGAAATTACTCGCCAACAAGAAAATTGCGACTTTAAAGAAGCCATTGCAATAATTGCCAATAGGTTTAACATTATACCAGTAGAAGCGCAACGTGATGTATTTAAAGCTGAATTTAGTAGTATTGATGCAACTGATGAACAGCCAGATGGCGAATATTATTTTAGCACCAAAGATGAGTTTACTGAAGCGGAATTAAAAGTACTGTTTGCCGATAAAGTAATTGAATTTTTTGTTTTTAATTATAAGGATGAATGGAAAAAAAAGTTAAACGAAGTATGCATAAAAAATAATTTTTACTCACTCATTAACTTTATACAAATTAAGGATAGAAAGGCAATTATAACAGGCTCAACAGAGCATTACCCTATATTTTTAATTGAGGGCGAAGGCTTTAAAAAAATATACCAACCACAAAATATTGATAAAAAATATAGGTTTAGGTATACAGGCACACGTCCTAAAGATTATATTTTTGGCTACAAGCGCTTGCAAAAATTATTTAACGATTTAAACGCAGAAACAGCTGAAGGGGAAGAAAACGAAGAAGATACGCCAAAAGTAAAAACATTAGACAATGTAATTATTTGTTCGGGCGATCGCGATTCTTTAAATGTTTCGGCACTGGGCTATAACGTTATTTGGTTAAACTCCGAAACTGCAAAAATCCCTTTTGAAACCCTAATAAAAATTAAAAACATGTGTAACTCTGTATACAATTTGCCTGATATTGATATTACGGGTAAAAGGCAGGGCCATGAATTAGCAATGTTTTATTTAGAACTAAAAACGATTTGGTTACCTGATGAATTAAAAACACATAAAGACTGGCGTGGTAATGCCTGTAAGGATTTAAGAGATTATTTAAAATTTTACTCAAAAAAAGCCTTTGACGATTTAGTAAAAACAGCGTTACCATATCAATTTTGGATTACAGAAAAAATATACAATAAAAAGGGCGAATTTAAAAAAATGGGTTATGCTTTTCATAACACCAGGGCTTACAATTTTTTAATGCGCAATGGTTTTTACCGCTTTAAAATTGAAAACGAAAAGGAAGGTTACATATACATACAAATAGATAAAAACAACGTAAAGCAAATAAAACACAACGATATAAGAGGCTTTATGAATACGTTTTTAGAAGATAGAAAACAAGATGAAGATTTGCGTAATACCTTTTATAAAACAAACCAATTGGGTGAAGCTTCACTATCCAATTTAAAAGATGTTGAAATTGATTTTACAGATTTTGACAAAGAAAGCCAGTATATGTTTTTTATTAATAAAACGTGGCGTATTACTAAAAATGGCATTGAGGAGTTTTTGCCAGCCGATGTTTCTAAATTAGTTTGGGATAATGAATTAATTAAACACCGTGTAAATAAATTAGAAGCGCCCTTTACAATCTCAACAGTAATTAATGTAGATGGTACAAAAGAATTTGATATACAAATACACAGTAACGACTGTTTATTTTTAAACTACCTTATAAATACAAGTCGTGTACATTGGCGTAAAGAATATGAAGCAGTTTGGACACCCGACCAGGAAGAAGAACGTTTAAAATATATTTCAGAAAATAAATTTAACATTGCTGGTCCAAAACTAAACGCTGAAGAAATACAGGAGCAAAAAATACACCTTATAAATAAAATTTATTCTATTGGTTATTTATTGCACCGTTATAAAGACCCTTCACGCCCTTGGTGCGTTTTTGCAATGGATGCCAAACCTGCTGATGATGGCGAAAGCCATGGCGGTAGTGGTAAATCTATTGCCTATAAAAGCCTTCGTTTTTTTATGAATAGTGTAACCTTAGATGGCCGTAACCCACGATTAACAGATAATCCACACGTTTATGAATTAGTAAGCGAACATACGGACTATATTTTTATTGACGATGCCAACCAATATTTAAAATTCGATTTCTTTTTTGCACCACTTACAGGCGACCTTACAGTAAATCCAAAAAACAACAAACAATTTATTATACCCTTTCCTCACGTTCCTAAGTTTACTATTACTTCAAACTATACGCTAAGGCAAATAGATCCATCTACCGAAAGGCGTATTTTATATACCGTGTTTAGCGATTATTACCACTACAATTCTAACGGCGAGTATAAGGAAAGTAAAAGTGTAAAAGATGATTTTGATAAAAATTTATTTGATGATTTTAATGAAGTTGAATGGAATAGTTTTATAAATACAGCGGCTTA
>JAYTRS010000568.1:0-7999 GCA_043746065.1 Bacteroidota bacterium
AGTACACCGGAGGGTTTTGTATGGTATGTTAGATTTGGGTGTGTTACACAATCGCCCGTATAAAAAATCGGCACGTATTGTAGGTGAGGTGTTAGGAAAGTATCACCCACATGGTGATTCATCTGTATATGACACCATGGTGCGTATGGCGCAAGATTGGAGCTTACGTTATATGTTAGTAGATGGACAAGGTAATTTTGGTTCGGTAGATGGCGATCCACCAGCAGCTATGCGTTATACCGAGGTTCGCTTTCGTAAAATTGCCGAAGAAATGATTGCCGATCTTGAAAAAGAAACGGTAGATTTTCGTCCAAATTTTGATGATAGTTTAACCGAACCAACTGTTCTTCCTACAAAAATACCAAACTTAATAATAAATGGAGCAAGCGGTATTGCCGTTGGTATGGCTACCAATATGGCACCACACAATTTAAGCGAAACGATTGATGCCACATTGGCTTATATTGATAATCGTGAAATTGATATTGATGGTTTAATGAAGTATATTAAAGCTCCCGATTTTCCTACTGGTGCAACTATATATGGTTACGAAGGTGTGAAAGAAGCGATGCACACTGGGCGTGGACGAATAATGATGCGTGCTAAAACCAACATTGAAATGGTGGGCGATAGAGAGCGTATTATTGTTACCGAAATACCTTACCAAGTTAATAAGGCGGAAATGATTAAACAACAAGCCGAATTAATTAACGACAAAAAAATTGAAGGCGTACGCGATATTCGTGATGAAAGTAATCGAGAAGGTATGCGTATTGTTTACGAATTAAGTAAAGATGCTATTAGTAATGTGGTATTAAATAATTTGTACAAATACTCTGCTCTACAAACTTCATTTTCAATCAATAACGTTGCTTTAGTTGCTGGTCGACCAGAAATGTTGAATATAAAAGATATGATTCATCATTTTGTAGAACACCGCCATGAAGTAGTTATTCGCCGTACTAAATATGAATTGGGGCAAGCTGAAAAACGCGCTCACATTTTAGAAGGTTTAATTATTGCACAAAAAAATATTGAAGAGGTTATTAAAATTATTCGCGAAAGCGAAAGTCCGGATGCAGCTAGAGATCAATTAATGACTCGTTTTACCTTATCTGAAATACAAGCACGTGCCATTTTAGATATGCGTTTACGCACATTAACCGGACTAGAAGTTGATAAATTAAATGCCGAGTTTGCAGAGTTAATGAAAACGATTGAAAATTTAAAAGATATTTTAGCAAACGAACCATTACGCTTTACCATTATTAAAAACGAATTACTTGAAATAAAAGAAAAATATGGCGATGTGCGCCGTAGCGAAATTGTTTATGTAGGCGATGAGTTTAAAGTTGAGGATATGATACCAGACGAAAGTGTAGTTATTACTATTTCGCACATGGGTTATATGAAACGTACTAATTTAGATGAGTACCGCTCGCAAGCACGTGGTGGTAAAGGAAGTAAAGGTTCGAGTACCCGAGATGAAGATTTTATTGAACATATGTTTATTGCCAGCACACACAATTATTTATTATTGTTTACCGAAAAAGGTCAGTGTTTTTGGATACGTGCTTACGAAGTACCCGAAGGAAACAAGCAAAGCAAAGGTCGTGCTATTCAAAATTTAGTAAATATGCCACCAGGCGATAAAGTAAAAGCGTTCATTAACATTAAAAATTTAAATGATGATGAATACATTAAAAATAATTTTATTATTTTATGTACTAAAGACGGTATTATTAAAAAAACATCAGTAGAAGCTTATTCTCGTCCACGTTCTAATGGTATTAGTGCCATTACTATTCGCGAAGGCGATGTTTTATTAGAAGCCGCTTTAACCAACGGTAAAAACGAAATAATGTTGGCTACAAAATTAGGTAAAGTATGTCGTTTTCCTGAAGCAAAAGTTAGACCAATGGGCCGAAATGCCAGTGGAGTAATTGGAATTGATTTAAACGATGAAGAGGGCGATAAAAACGAAGTAATTGGTATGATTTGTATTGATGATATGTTGGCCAATGTTTTAGTTGTTTCTGAAAAAGGCTTTGGTAAACGTAGCGATATTGATGAATACCGTATTACTAACCGTGGTGGTAAAGGTGTAAAAACTATTAATATTACCGAAAAAACAGGTAGTTTGGTATCTATTAAATCAGTAACAGATGCTAACGATTTAATGATTATTACCAAAAACGGAATTACCATTCGTTTAAGTGTAAACACATTACGTGTTATGGGCCGCGCCACACAAGGCGTTAAGTTAATTAATATTAGCGATACCGATGAAATTGCAGCCGTTACAAAAGTTGACCACGAAGATGATGTTGAAGATGTTACGCTGAGCGGAGTCGAAGCGGACGGTACTCAAGAGACTGATGGGGCAAAAGAGACTGGTAATACGGATGAGTCTCCAAAAACCGAAGGAACGGATGATAAACCTGTTGAGTAATTTTAAAATAACTGTTAAAACAAGTAAATTGGTATGTAATTTGAAATTAAAAACGTCATAATAAAAAATGCCAAAGATTCCGAAAATTAACACAGAATATGTAATTTGTAAGAGAAAAATTAAAAAATAATAAAAATAATCTGCAGAATCAGTGAAATCTGCGGCAAATAAAAAATCAATATGAAAAAAATAGCAATTTTAAGTATAGCCTTGTTACCACTAATAGGCTTATCGCAAAAAACAAAAGTACAAACTGCTTGGCGTGCCTTAAACGATTATGAAAGCTCCGTTAAAGATGGTAAACCCGATTTATCGTATCTTAATAAAGCTAAAGAAGCTATTGATTTAGCCTTAGCCAATGAAGATACTAAAAACCAAGGCAAAACCCACGCTTACAAATCGCGTATTAGTTATGCTTTTTTTCAAAGCGAATTAAATACCGAATTAAAAAAATTAGAACCTACCGTAGCCGATAAAAACGAACGCGCTATGTTAGCCTATGGTAATACGCCTTTAGCAAACTTTGAAAACGCTAGCGATGAATTAAATAAAATGAAAGACCTTGACCCAAAATACATGCAAACCATTATTGAAGGTTTAACAAAAGGCACAAGTATGTTGGGCGAAGATGATGTAAAATTTGCTTTAGTGGCTCAACAAATTAAAATGGAATCGGGTAACATTGCACAAGGTAAATACAAAGCAAAAAAGTTTGACGAAGCTGCTGATTATTTTTACAAAACAGGTTACACAAACATGTCGTTAACCATGAAAAAAGATACCTCTAACTTTTACAACGCATGTGTATCGGCCAATAAATCTAAAAATCCTGCTAAAATTTTAGAGTACAATAAAAAAATGATTGATTTAAAAATAGCATCGCCTTATAATTACGAAAGCATGTACTCTGCACATTTAAGCAAAGCTGATACTACCGCCGCTATGGAAATTTTAAGAAAAGGCCGAGTAGCTTACCCTAACGATATGAATTTAATGAATAAGGAAACGGATTACTTTTTAGCAAAAGGCAAGCAGCAAGAAGCCTTAAATAACATTAACTTATCTATTAAAAACGACCCAAAAAATGCTGTATTTTATTTAGTAGCAGGCCAAATTAACGACCAAATTGCTAACCCAAAAGATAAAGTAACAGGTAAAGAACTTGCAAAACCAGCCAATTTTGAAGAAATTATAAAAACTGCCGAAACCAATTACTTAAAAGCCATTGAGCTAAAACCCGAAAATAAAGATATTTTATACAACTCGTATTATAATTTAGGAGCAATGTATAACAACTATGGCGGCTATTATCAAGGCGGTAAAGGTGGTACAATTACTGATATGGCTAAAAACCAAAAAGCAAACGAAGCCACAGCCCAAGAAAATTTCAAAAAAGCAATACCTTATTTAGAACAAGCCCTAACCATTAAGGCCGATGATAAACCTACCATGAGTGCCTTACGTAAATTGTATTTAATGACAGGCAACGAGGCAAAAGGTAAAGAAATGAATGATAGAATTAAAGGTTTAAAATAGTTTATAGTTTTGTAACTGATTTTACTTTTTGTTTAGTGAAAATAAAAAAAGCGTCTCAAATAATATTGAGACGCTTTTTTAATAGCCATAAAATTGATTTTGTTAAGATACAAAAAATAATAGAAAGTTACTTCGCCTTCGTAATAATCATAAAATTACTATTCTTATCGCGGTAATTATAACCTAAGCCAAAGCCTAATTTTTTTGTACCAAATTTTGTGTATAACGAATCTAAATTTTTTTGGTAATGCTGGGCAAACATATTTATGGGCTTAATGTATTTACCATAAAAGCTATAATTCCATTTATTAGTATCTTTTTCAAAATAAGTTAAAGCAATACCGCTATCATCTTGCACCACTTGGCTTGTATATTTTAAAATTACATTACGTATGGCACTAAAATTTGCTTTGTGTAAAAGGTAAGACGCACCTTTTAAATACGTAAGCTTAAAATTTAAAGCACTTAAGTAAACGTTTAAACCTTTATTTTTTTTAAAGGCGGCATCGCTTAAATCGGTGCTAGTATAAGTAATAGTTTTTACTTGGTTTGCTTGAGTTAAATAATTAATTTCTACACTTTTATTTTTTAAAAATTTAGACTTAAGTACATTAAAATCAGATAGATATTGTTTCTCGCCTAAAGTATCAATATAAAAGGGCTTTACATTAATAATGCTGTTATTCGTTTTATTTAAAAACAATAAAATTAGGTGTAAAGTGCCGTCCACTTCGGGGTTGCGTAAATCTTCTTTCATACTTGCCGTTCTAAAAAAACTAAAGTTTAAAATAGCGTTTAAAGCACTGTTTATTTTATTAAAATAGTTGTTAATAGAATCGGGTATAATTGTTTTATCATCTACAATTGGTAAGGTTCCAACGGGTTCTAAACCAATTAAGGTAAAATGTTTAATATTTGGGAATAGGGTAGAGGAGTATAAAATATCGGGGCCAGAAAATGGATAAAATAAATTTTCGGTTGGCGTGAGTTCTTTAATAAGAGTACTATCTGCAAAATTTTTAATAATGTTTAAGCGGGTGGAATCGAATTTTTTCCAACGTTTACCAAAGTCGTTTGAAAAATGAACGAAGCTATTTTGGTTAGCAAATTTTTTAAAAGTAGTAAACGTAAACTCCTTATTTCCTGAAATTAAATTTGCTAATTCATTTAACGTATTATTTAGCTTAGACACTCTAACTTCCTTAATTTCAGATTGTAATGTATCTTTAAGTTGAGGTTTAACAGTATCTTTTAGTACTATTTTAGTAATCTCTTTTTCAGCCTTATTGTCATCACAACTAAATAAAGCAACTGTTAATAATAGAACAATTACTTTTTTTAACGAACTAAATTTTAGTATTTGCATTTTTGTTTTTTTGTAAATATGTAGTTAAATAATAAAAGCCTAATCCCAATACAACTGTGCCCAAGCCAAATAAAGACTCTAAAGGTTTACTCATCATTACATTGTATAATATCCAACCAATAACTAATAAAAATAAAATAGGAGGCAAGGGATATAAAGGCATTTTAAATGGGCGAGGGATATTTTTATGTTTATAACGCAAAATAAAAACACTAAACACCGTTAAAAAAGTAAATAAATTTAAAGTAAATCCTATATAATTAATCAACGATTCAAACGAAGACGTTAACACCAAAATAAGCGCAATAACCGATTGAAAAATAATAGCTACAAAAGGAATATTATTTTTATTAGTTATAGCAAAAAACTTTAGTGGCGTAATTTCTTTACCCATACTTTGCATTACACGTGGCCCTGCTAAAATCATAGCACTAATGGTAGATATTAAGAGTACCGCAATTACTAGGCTCATAAATTGCCCTAATTGTACACCAAAAATTTTATTAGCACTTAAATAACCTACTTCTACAACCCCTTTTAATTCGGAAATAGGAACCGAATACAAAAACACATAATTTAAAACAGTATACACGGCCATTACCACTAAGGTGCCAATAAATAAGGCGCGGGGCAAATTACGTTTGGGTTTTTCCATTTCGCCAGCAACGTAAGCTGCTGCATTCCAGCCACTATAGGCATAGGTTACATAAATTAAAGAGGTAGCAAATGCTCCTGAAAAAATATCTTTCCAGGCAACTTTATCTGCCACAAAACTTACCGTATGTTGTGGGATGTGAAACAAACCAAAACCTACAAACATTACAATACAAATAATTTTTACCAATGTAAATACCCTTTGAAAAGCTGCGCCAACACGTAAGGTTAAACTATGAATAAGGGTAATGCAAATAATTACCACAAAGGCCAACACTACCGCATTTACATGAGGATAAATTTTAGAAACATATTTACCCAAAGCAATGGAGGCACCAGCAATGGGTGCTGCAAAACCAACGGTAACACTTACCCAGCCACTTAAAAAACCAACAGCCGGATGATATAATTTTGATAAATAATTATATTCGCCACCGTTGTTGGGGAATGCAGCGCCAATTTCGCCATAGGTTAAAGCGCCACACAGCGCTATAATGCCTCCAGTTACCCACAACATTATTATAGCAAATCCGCTTTCAATACCTAATACCTGAAAACCCAAACTGGTAAATACTCCTGTGCCAATCATGTTGGCAATAACAATGGCCACGGCCGTATTAAAGCTAATTTTAGTTGATTTCATATACTCTTAATCAAACGATTGGGTAGATTTTTTTGAAAGCTCAACCATTTGTTGGTATTGTTGCGGCGATAAATCGTTATAATAATAATTTATTGGATTTGTTTTTTCGCCATTTTTAATTACCTCGTAATGCACGTGTGGCGCAGTACTTAAACCAGTGCTACCCACGTAACCAATTAATTGACCACGTATTACTTTTTTACCAACTGTACAAGCAATGCGGCTCATGTGTCCGTAAAGTGTTTGATAACCAAATCCATGATTTATAACTACATGGTTTCCATATCCTTGCGCAAGGTTATCTGCAACTTCTACAACGCCATCGCCAGTAGCATAAATGGGTGTACCTTGTTCGGCAGAAAAATCCATTCCGGGGTGCATTTCTTGTGTTTTGTAAATAGGGTGTGTACGCCAACCAAACCCGCTGGTAACGGCATGTGCTAAATCTTTTTGGTTGATGGGCATAATGGCGGGAATGGACGCAATTAATTTTTCTTTACTCTTTGCAAGTTGAACCACTTCGTCAAACGATTTAGATTGAATGTATAATTGTTTGGTAATTCTATCCATCCGTTCGGTTGTGTATTTTAGTAGTTCGGCATTATCGTAACCATCAAAACTATTGTATTTATTACTGCCGCCACTACCACCATATCGTATGCTTTTAGCAATGGGTTCGCTTTCAAAAATGGTTCGGTAAATATTATCATCGCGGTCTTCAAGGTCGCTTAAAACGGTTTCCACCTGTGTCATTTTTTTTTGAAGTAAATCGTATTGTAATTGTAGCGCCTCAATTTCGCGATTTTTCTTTTTTTCGGTAGGTGAAGGTAAAACTTGGCGAGCGACGATGATTGTAATAGTTGCAAATACTAAACCAGTAGCTAAATACGATAAAATACGCCAAAACACTTCTTTAAAAGTTACGCGGGCTTTTTCGTAGGTTAACGATTTGGCATTAAATCTATACTTTACTTTGCTCATTTACAAAGGTTTAAATATAGTTATTTGTTTTATGAAAATCTATACTATTTAAGTTTTTTCAGTAATTTACTTTTAGAGTTTATAATACAAAAATCATTAATTTATGCAGAGTAATGTTCCAATTATAGCATTGATTTAAAAGCAGTAATAGATATACATAATTAACATTATGTTCAATAGAGTTTGCCAAAACAGGCAGAAAGATAGTCCAAAATATTACCAAGGTCGTTCACGACGGTTTAGAGATATTTTACTTCGCTAAAATGACCAAATGGCTTGAAGCTACTATGAAGCCCTTAACGGATTTTAATTTAAATATTGGTAAACTTTTAAATAAAGCCCCACCCCTACCCCTTAAATTAGCTGC
>JAYTRS010000569.1:0-2538 GCA_043746065.1 Bacteroidota bacterium
CTTGTGTTGAAGCAGTACCATGTGTCATTAAAACATATAACTCTGCTAATTCATTTTTATCGAGTTCATCATTTAAGTGTGCTTCAAATAATACCTCATATACGGCAGATCGGTATCCAAATAATAATTCGTCTCCTGCATGCCCATCTAACGAAACGGTAATATTATTTTGTTTCATGGCTTTATACACATCGGTTACTGCAATTATTGGTGTACCAATAATATTATCAAACAAAACAGTAGAGTTTATAATATCTTTTACCAAGTTTGGTTGGTTGTTTTCTATTATTTTTACATCGGCATTTGTTTGTTGTTGTATTAATTTTACATATTTAACTTCATCTAATTCTGAACCAGGAAAACTAATTGAAAAAGCTTGTTGCCATTTACTTGGCAAACGCTCGTTACTAAAGTTTTGTTTGGCTAATTGCTGAATGGTACAAAAAACAGACGATGAATCAATACCGCCACTAAGTGCTGATGCTACGGATACATCACTGCGCAAACGAAGTTTACAAGCGTCAAAAAATAAATCTTTAAATTGCTCAACCTGCTCGGTATAATTTTGTGTTACAGTAGTTAGGTTAGATGCTAAATTATACCATTGGTTTATTTTTATATCTTTTGTAGTAATATGCCCATAATGGCCGGCTTTTAACTGTTTAATATCATTAAATATACTTTCTCCTTTAGGTTCAAGCACTCCAGGTAATTGTATGGAGTAAATAAAATTCGCAGTATTAATTGTTCTATCAAAATCTTGTAATTTTTTAAAGGCAATTGTTTCAGATGCAAATGCAAAAATTTTATTTGGAATGTAAAGATAATGTAAGGGCTTTACACCATATCTATCGCGGGCAATAAATAACTCTTTTTTAACTTCATCGTATATTGCAAAAGCAAACATACCATTAAATTTATTTAAACAATCTTTA
The DNA here is from genome assembly GCA_043746065.1 of Bacteroidota bacterium. Lineage (GTDB taxonomy): Bacteria > Bacteroidota > Bacteroidia > B-17B0 > Aurantibacillaceae > Aurantibacillus. Next base: position 936 of record JAYTRS010000569.1, read on the forward strand.
CCCCATTTTTTGTATGCAGCTAAAATAACTTCAGTATCGGATGATGATTTAAATTGTATTCCTTCGGCATGCAGTTCTTTTTTAATTTCTAAAAAATTATAAATTTCGCCGTTGTAGGTAATCCAAAAATTACTATTGTTTAAGTGCATAGGTTGTTTACCATCTCCACTTAAATCTAATATAGAAAGGCGACGATGCCCAAGTGCTAAATTTGATTCTTCAAAAATATGGTAACCACTACCATCAGGCCCTCGATGAGCCATTGTATCGGTAAAAGTAGTGATGTGTTGCATCTCTACTTTTTTGCTAAAGTTCCATATACCAGCTATTCCGCACATTATAGTTGTTGTATTAATTTAAAGAAATCATTATAATTGTTTTTAGCATTATAATTCTCTTCCCAAAATGAACGTATTAATGTTTGATTATATAAAACAGTTTGATTAAATATTGATTGGATGGTATTTGCTAAACTCTCAATGGATGCCTTTGGTTCAAATAAGAAACCTGTTTTTAAGTTTACAATTTCATTAATTCCACCTACGTTAGGTGCCATTACAGGAATTCCAAAACTAATAGCTTCCATTATAGAAACAGGAATTCCTTCGCTAATACTCGTATTAATAAATAAATTGACAGTATTAGTTTTATAAAAATTAAATACTTCTTGTTGCGTTAATTGCCCTTTAAATTCAGTAGTTATATTTGGTGGTAGTTGCTTACTGGCTTCTATAACCATATCTTTATCAGAACCATTGTTGCCAATGTGTACCCACTTTATAGGAAATTTTAATAGATTTAAAATTTTAGTGATTAATATAACATTTTTAACTTTATAAAAAGAGGAGCAACTAACAAGTACAAAATGACTTAGCTCATTTGTAATTGGATTTTGACCATAACTTATAGTACCAAGCCTGCTTAATACAACCTTGTTTTTACTTGAAGAATAGTTTTGGCTAATATGTTGCATGCCATTTTTAGAAATAGCTATAATTTTAGAGAGTTGATGGATTTGAAAATTTCTGAAGGGAAAAAAAAAGTTTGGATCGGGGTTTTGTAGTTCATAGACATCATCGCCATGTATACGACTGATAACTTTTTGAATTTTTTTTTGAGATTTAAGCATACAGCATAAAAATGCCCAATCATTAAACCAATACGAATAAAATACAGCACTAGTGCTAATATTATTTTTAAGTAGATAGTTTTCTAAATCAAGTGATTTATTAAATGCGTTATTAAAATAGGCAAAGTAATACCTTAATTTTAATAAATACTTTGTGTTATTTTTTTTATGTACAAACTCGTACATTAATGCTTTAATAAAAAGAAAATATTTTTTTTTGTTAGATTTTATTTGAGGTGTAAAATTATGAATAATAATATTTTTAGGTAGGTTTACATTATCCGAAGTTTCAAAATTTACACTTGTAAATACATTTATAGTTTTAATTTTTTGAGATAAAAAAATTAATTCTTCATATATAAACACATCGGTTTTTAAGGAGTAAGTAAAAATATTTAGCTCGTTCACTTTATTATTTATATCTTGGTAATATTACCTCTTCATAAAACTTTTTCACACGATGTTTATATGTAT
>JAYTRS010000570.1:0-2536 GCA_043746065.1 Bacteroidota bacterium
TTGGTTTTGCTACTTATTTAGGTGTATTTAAATTGTATTGTACGTTTACGCATCACCCAGCCCGCTTACTAACTGAGCGCCCATCGTTTTATATTTCGCTAACGTGTATGGTAATTGGCAGCATGATGTTTTTAGCAGGTTTTGTAGGCGAATTAATTTTACGCAACAGCCCAGTACGTAATAATTATTTGGTTGATGAACAACTAAATTTAAATTAATGGATGCGAATAATGCTAAAAAACGGCCGCCTCGCAATCCTTTATCGTCAGAGGAAGTAGCGGAAGTGATTGCTGTAAAAAAAATCAGAGAACAGTTAAAACTTCAAAAATTTAGAAAATCAAAACTTTATAAATATTTAAATATATTTAATATTGCTTGCTTTTTTATTTATTGCGAATTATTGTTTTGTTTTTTTAACCCTTGCCATTACCAAACTCATTATGCAAAAAAAATAATTGTAGATTATGGTAAAGAACGAAACGAAAAAAACGAAGCCATTATTACTTCTTTAAAAATTACCGATGTAAATAATAATTATTACGAATTATTGGTAAACGATTACATTACAGCGCCCAGCAGTAATTACAGTGCTTTTAATATTGGTAAAGATTTTATTTTACAAAAACAAATTAAAGGTGGTTTATTAACAAGCCCAAAACTATTTAGAATACAGCGTGCTGGGCCACTTTTATTTTTGTCGGCATTTTTAGTAATACTTGCCTGTATATTTTTTTGGTATAACTTAAATTTTTCCGATCACTCGTTAAAAGCAATATCACTTATTAACGCTTTAACTATGCTTTGCTTTTTGTTAATTTAATTTAAAAACAATTACTAAGCTTCCCACCATTTGGCTTTAATGCCAACAAAAACGCCATTACTTTGTATTTGAATGGGGTATGTTTTTAGCGCAAAGCCACCGCCCGACGTAGCTTTACCATCTTTTAAATTAAAAGCATAACGGTGTAAGGGGCAAATAATTTCGTTTTTATCGCTACAAAAACCTTTACTTAAACTAGCACCGTTGTGAGGGCATTTATCTTGCACTGCAAAAAAACCATTTGCATTTCGAGTTACGCAAATTTTTTGGTTTTTTAATTCAAAAACAACAAACGTATTGGGTTGTATATAATTTTCAAACTCGGTTTGGTTTTCAAATATTTTAATCCAATGGTACATTAATTATAAATTAAAGCTGGTTTAAATTTTTTATTACAATTAACCATCTTAAATTTATATAAAATACTTGTATTTTAGTGATGCGCTAAGGTATCTTTTGCTTCGCAAGTTGCCGTAGAATCTGCATTTTCTCCGCAGGTTGATTCGCAATTTTTTTCTTCTTCTTCTGTTGCTTGGCTTGGGTGTTTGCTATGGTCGCCTTTTTCACAAGCTTCCATACACTCTTTACTACAATTTTCTTTACACTCGCAACCTGCATGCCCATGTTTTGGGTTACATAAGCTTAAAAATAATACGATGATAAATATTGTAACCGATGCTAAAATTAATGGTACTGTAAAAGCTACTGGTTTTTGTTCGGTATTGTGATTGCTGTGGTTTTCCATAAATTATGTTTAATGTTTTACGTTGCTAAAATAAGTTTTTATTTAATAATTATATTGTTTTTTTTATTAATTAATGATCATCGTCATCGTTAAAAGAATGTTCGCTCATATCTTCGTTTAACTCTTCGTCTTCTTCGGTAGTTTCATCCTCGCCCTCTTCGCCTTCTAAGCTATTTATATCGTCTGCTTCAACGGCTTCTTCGCCAGTATCTATAACTTTATAAACTTCTTCATCTTCATCTTCATCAAGTTCGGCAGCATTTAATAAGCCTGCCATTGTTAAATCTGGGCTTAGCTCATCTTTTATAATGTTTATATTTTTGTATTGCTTTGGTGCTGTACCAAGGCTTTTAATGCAGGTTGGGTATTTTGTTTTTGGGTTTTCGTCAACTATTTTAATCATTTCAATTAAAAAAGCCCATTGCACAACAGCATCATAAATATAAAAAAAACGTTGGTGAGGTTGTTCAATAAATTTTGCAATTTTGGTTTCGCCCATTAATTTTTTAGGTTCTACTTTTTTGCGAATTTCATCTTCATCTAAGGGTAAATCCTCTTTACGAAGTGTAATTTCTTGATTTTTTCGCCAATAATCATCGCTTACAAAAAAAGATGCTGCATGTTTATTATCAAACTTAATAGCTTCTAGTATTGCTATATGAAATTGCTCAAAGGTTTGGGTAGATTTAATATCAATATCTCTACTTATATCTTCGTTTTCTTCTAAACACACTCTAAATCGGTAAACTGCCATTTTTAAAAAGTTTTTTTTATTTTTATTTAAAAAACGAAAGTACAAAAATTTAATTAGAGGTAGAATTGATTTTATTAAAAAATATACTAAAAATTAGTAATAGGTATAAAACCAAAAACCCCTCAATTAATGAAGGGTTTTTGGCTCTCAAAAACTAAAAAACCATGACGAGTTTTAGCTTTCTATTACTAGGTATCTCACCACCTAACAATTTTTT